>JBFGTT010000525.1:0-3219 GCA_041565995.1 Rhodothermales bacterium | reverse complement strand
GACCGACCCCTACGCCTTCCACCTCGAACCGCCCGTCGAGAGCGGCAGCGCCTTGCAGGGTCTCTCCTCGGTCGTCACGGCGTTTACCTACCAGTGGCAGGACCAGGCGTGGATGGAGCGGCGCCAGGGGCCGGGCACGCTTCACGGCCCGCTCTCGATCTACGAAGTGCACCTGGGATCCTGGCGGCACAAACGGCCAGGCGAATCCTACAGCTTCCGCGAGATCGCCGAACCGCTGGCCGACTACGTCGAGAAGATGGGCTTTACGCACGTAGAACTGATGCCCGTGGCCGAGCACCCCTACTACGCCTCCTGGGGCTACCAGATCGTCGGCTACTACGCCCCGACGTTCCGCCACGGCAGCGCCGAAGACCTGATGTACCTGGTCGACCACCTGCACCAACGCGGCATCGGGGTGATCCTCGACTGGGTGCCCGCCCACTTCGCCGCCGACCCGCAGGGCCTCGTCTTCTTCGACGGCTCGACGCTCTTCGAATACGACGACCCGGTCATGCGCACCCACCCCGACTGGGGCACCTACGTCTTCGACTACAACAAGCCCGGCGTGAAGAACTTCCTGATCTCCAACGCCCTCTTCTGGCTCGACAAATACCACATCGACGGCCTCCGCGTCGACGCCGTCGCCTCGATGCTCTACCGGGATTATTCGCGCGATCACTGGACGCCCAACCTCTTTGGCGGGCGTGAAAACCTGGAAGCCATCGATCTGCTCAAGAAAGCCAACGAGGCAGTCTACAGCTACTTTCCCACGGCCATGACGATTGCCGAGGAATCGACGGCCTGGCCGGGCGTCTCGGCGCCGACGTTCAACAACGGCCTGGGCTTCCTCTACAAGTGGAACATGGGTTGGATGCACGACAACCTGGATTACTTCGCCAAGGACCCCGTCTACCGCAAGTATCACCAGGACCAGCTCACCTTTTCGTTCGTCTACGCCTTCTCCGAGCACTACTGCCTGCCGCTCTCGCACGACGAGGTGGTCCACGGCAAAGGCTCGCTCTGGGCCAAGATGGCGGGCGACCCCTGGCAGAAGGCGGCCAACCTGCGCCTGCTCTACGGCCACATGTACGGCCATCCCGGCAAGAAGCTGCTCTTCATGGGCAGCGAACTGGGCCAGCAGCGCGAGTGGAACCACGACGCCCCGCTCGACTGGCACCTGCTCGACGATCCGCTCCACGGCGGCCTCGCCCGCTGGGTGGCCGACCTTAACCGGCTCTACCGCCGTCACCCGGCGCTCTGGGACGACGGCGAGGGCGGCTACGCCTGGATTGCGGGCAACAAGGAGGAGAACACGCTCAGCTACCAGCGTATGAACGCGGGCAAGACCTTGCTGATCGCGCTCAACTTCACGCCGGTGCCGCGCCCCAACTACCGCCTCGGCGTGCCCGAAGAGGGCGTCTACCGCGAGATCCTCAACAGCGACGCGGCGGTCTACGGCGGCAGCGGCATGGGCAACCTCGGCAAGCTGGAGAGCACGCCCGTGCCCTACCACGGCCGCCCCGCCTCGGTGGTGATGACGCTCCCGCCGCTGGCGATGGTGGTGCTGGAGAAGACGGAGGAGGCGCCGAAGAAACGAGGAACGGGGGAGGGAGCGAAAGGAAGCGCAGAGGCTTCGGCAAAGGCGGGCAGGAAGAAGTAGAAGGTCAGGCTTCTTCGCTCAACCACCTGTCAAGCTCTTCGAGGTCTTGCAGGCGTTCCGTGCGTTCTTGTTCAAGGCTGTCCTGTCCACGGTCACGTTGGATCTGCTTTATCGTATCTACCAAATCATTCGTTGCGGGCATTGGCGGAATCGTTAGCGACGGAGATTCCTCGCCATCATTGTACACATCCAACGTGGCGCCTTGATGCTGCGATGCAAGCAACGCATCCATCGGTCGTACGCCGCGCAGCACATCCAGGAGGGAAGCACCGCTAAACGACCGAAGCACGAACCTGCGTCCCCGGTAGTCGGCTGTAAACACCTCTACTCCACCACCCGATCCAAATTCCTGTGCGGGCTTGTAGGCCCACTCAATCTTACCATCGAGGGTAAGCCAGTTGAGCTTCAAAATGATATCGATCTGTTTCTTCTCCAGCGTGCTCATAGCTTACGCTCCTGCTTTGATATCCTCGATGTGGTTCCGTACATCGGCAGCCACCTTATGGATGGATTGCTGGAGGTAGCGTATACCCTCATACCCGTTCTTTGGAATGCGTGTGCAGGCGCGCGGCGGTGTCATCCGGACGACACCCTGCCTGCGCCGGGACCGGCTCCGGGCGCAGCCGATGGCGCCGGGGTGCCTGTTGGGCTTCGGGCGGATGCGGGGTGCTTCGCCTTGAGGTGGTCGTCCTTTTGGCATGATCCAAAAGGACCAAAACCCTCATGCCCGCAGTGCGGGCACCACATAGCATGAAAAAGGTTCTCTCTGCGACGGCTGGCGCCCGAGGTCGTCGATCTACTGGCGCGCCTGGTGCCCGCGACCAAAACTGACCGGGGCAGTCTCCGGCACCACGTATTGTCGCCTCGCCAGGCTGCCGCGCAGCCCATCGCTGCGGCAGCCACGAGAGCACGCAGGGCAAATTCGTGTTTACCGACTGCCTGCGCTGGCCGCCTCCTTCTCCATACCCAAACACGGAGGGCCTCCTCATGGACATCCTCTACACGCACGCCGCCGGCATCGACATCGGCAAGCAGGAGATCGTCTGCTCGATGCGCACGCCGCAGGGGCGGCAGACGCGCACCTTCGGGCGCATGACCGGGCCGCTGATCGAGATGGCCGACTGGCTCGTCGAGGCCGGCATCACCCACGTGGCCATGGAATCGACGGGCGTCTATTGGAAACCGATCTACAACCTGCTCGAAGGCTACGACGTGACGCTGCTGTTGGTCAACCCGAAGGACTTCCGCGCCGTGCCGGGGCGCAAGACCGACGTCTGCGATGCCGAGTGGCTCTGTGACCTGCTGCGACACGGCCTCTTGCGATCGAGCTATGTGCCGGGCCGCGCCCAGCGCGAGTTGCGCGAGTTGGTGCGCTATCGCAAGCACCTCATTGAGGAGCGCACGCGCGAGTTCAACCGGCTTGAGAAGACGCTTGAGGGGGCCAACGTGCATCTGGCGAGCGTGGCCTCGTCGATGACCGGCAAGAGTGTGCGCGCGATGCTCTCGGCGCTGGCCGAGGGCGAGACGGACCTCGAGCGTCTGGCGGACCTGGCGCAGGG
>JBFGTT010000524.1:0-3220 GCA_041565995.1 Rhodothermales bacterium | reverse complement strand
GGAGCGGAAGTCCCAGTAACGGTCGCGGTGTCCGAAGTCGAGGTGGCCGCCGAAGACGCCGGAGCGTTTGGGCCGGTCGGACCACCACACGTCTTTCATGTGTGCGTGGTAGATCCGGTCGCCGAACTCTTCGATGAAGGCGACGTAATCGACGCCCTGGTAGCCGAAGTGGCTCGGATCGTAGTTGAAGCCGAAGGCTTTGCGGTGCCCGACGGCCTCCAGGGCGCGCGCGGCGCTGGCGAGGTCGAAGGCGATTTCCGTCGGGTGGACCTCCAGGCCGAAGCGCACGCCCACCTCGTCGAACACGTCGAGGATGGGGTTCCAGCGGTCGGCGAAGTCCTGGTAGCCGGCTTCGATCATGCCGGGCTGGTTGGGCGGGAACGAGTAGAGCAGATGCCAGATGCTGCTGCCCGTAAAGCCGTTGACGACGCCCACGCCGAGGCGGGCGGCGGCCCGCGCGGTGTCTTTCATCTCGTCGGCGGCGCGCTGCCGGACGCCCTCGGGGTCGCCGTCGCCCCAGATGCGCGGCGGCAGGATCGAGGCGTGCCGCGCGTCGATGCGGTCGCAGACGGCCTGCCCGACGAGGTGGTTCGAGACGGCCCAGAGGCCGAGGCCATGCCGGGCCAGCAGGTCGCGTCGGCCCTGGCAGTAGGCGTCGTCTTCGAGGGCTTGTTGCACGTCGAAGTGATCGCCCCAGCAGGCCAGTTCGAGGCCGTCGAAGCCCCACGAGGCCGCCTTCTCGGCGAGCGTAGCCAGCGGCAGGTCGGCCCACTGGCCCGTGAAGAGGGTGACGGGTCTGCCCATGTTGGATTTTCGATTTTGGATTTTCGATGGTGTGCGGCCTGGTCGTGCTGTTTGCGCCAGATAGCGCACGTTTTCTCTCCCCCACACGCCCACCCTCAACCCGGCGGCGTGTAGCGGGCGTCCACCCAGGCGCGTTGCCGTCCGCTCTCGACGGCGGTGAGGATGAAGTGGACGCCCCGGGCGCCGTCCTGCGCCGTGGGAAAGTCGAGGTCGTGCGAAGCGGGCGCTTCGCCGGCGAGCTTCGCGGCGATCGTCCGGCCCGCGTTCGTGTAGATGTTGGCGAAGGCTTCGAAGAAGGCTTCCGGGTGGCCCGAGGGCAGGCGGCTCGCGTGCTGCGCCGCCTCGGCCAGGTAGCCGTTGCCGCGCTTGTAGATCTGCTCCGGCCCGTCGAGCGGTCGGACGTAGAGGTAGTTGGGGTTTTCCTGGTGCCATTCCAGCCCCGCCTCGGTGCCGTAGACGCGGATGCGCAGGTTGTTCTCCTCGCCCGCCGAGATCTGCGAGGCGAAGAGGATGCCGCGCGCGCCGCCCTGGTAGTGGACGAGCAGGTTGGCGTCGTCGTCGAGCCGCCGGCCCGGCACCATCACCGAGACGTCGGCGCAGAGCGCTTCCATCTCCAGCCCGGTGACGTAATGGGCCAGGTTTTCGGCGTGCGAGCCGATGTCGCCCAGGGCGCCGGCGCCGGCCAGGTTGGGGTCGGTGCGCCAGGCGGCCTGCTTGTTGCCCTCCTGTTCGAGCGGCGTCGCCAGCCATCCCTGCGGATACTCGACGACGATCTTGCGGACAGTGCCGAGCCGGCCCGCCTGCACCATCGCCCGCGCCTGCTTGACCATCGGGTAGCCGGTGTAGTTGTGCGTCAGCGCGAAGACCACGTCGTGCTGCGCGGCGAGGCGGCAGAGGTCTTCGGCGTCTTCGAGCGTCGTGGTGATGGGCTTGTCGCAGACGACGTGGAAGCCCCGCTCGATGAACGCCCTGGCGATGGGATGATGCAAAAAGTTGGGCGTGACGATGGAGACGTAGTCGATGCGCTCGCCCTCGGGCAGCGCCGCCTCCCGGTCGGCCATCTCTTCGTACGAGCCGTAGACCCGCGCCGGGTCGAGATGCAGTTCCCCCCCCTGCCGCCGCGACTTTTCGGCGTTCGACGAGAAGGCGCCGGCGACCAGTTCCGACACGCCGTCGAGCCGTGCGGCAATCCGATGGACGGCCCCGATGAAGGCGCCCGGCCCCCCGCCTACCATCCCGTAGCGTAATCTTCTTCCCAGCGGCATGTTGGTGGATTCCTGGTTTCTAGGTATTGTTTGGGGGCGCTTTCAGCCGTCAGCGGACAGCTTAAAGACGCTTTGGCTGAAAGCCTATCGCTGAAAGCTCAAAAACGTAACGTGTGCAGGTAGGTGTAGCTGGCGGTGATACTCTGGATGGGATCTTCGGCGTTGTCGTGCTCGACGAAGTAGTGCCGCAGGCCGGCCTCGTCGCTTTGGGCAAAGACGGCGGCGAAGTCGATGGTGCCCTGCCCGGCGGGCACCATCTGGCGCTCGGCGCTCATGTCTTTGACGTGGCAGAGCGGGAAGCGGCCCGGATGCTTCGCAAAATAGGCCAGCGGGTCCTGCCCGGCGTAGGCGATCCAGTACAGGTCCAGTTCCATCTTGACCAGGTCGGCGTCGGTCTCGGCCAGCAGCAGGTCGTAGGGCATCTGCCCATCGATGGGTACGAACTCGAAGTCGTGGTTGTGGTAGGCGAACTGGATGCCTGCGTCCTTGAAGCGCCTGCCGGCCTCGTTGAAGAAGGCGGCGTGGCCCCGGTAGTCGTCGAGGGTCTGGCGCTGATCCTCGGCGAGCCAGGGGCACACGACGAACTGGTGGCCGATGACCCTGGCCGCCTCGATGACCGCCTCGAGATCGTTCTTGAGCGCGTCGAGGCCCACGTGCGCCGAGGGCGCCGTCAGGCCCAGGCGGTCCAGCAGCCCTTTCACGTCCGCCGGGCTGTGGTCGAAGTAGCCCGCAAACTCGACCTCGTCGTACCCCGCCGCCGCCACCTTTTCGATGCCGCCGACGAAGTCGTTTTCGAGGATGCTGCGGACGGTGTACAGCTGCACACCGATGCGGGCGAGCGCGTGCCCGTTGGTCATGGCGCCAGGCTCGGCGGGCGACGGGGAGGATCCCCCCTCACCGCCGCACCCGGCGCCCAGCAGCGCCAGCCCACCCAGGCCGGCAGCGCTCGATCTGATGAACGTCCTGCGGTTCATGAGCGATGTTGTTGTTTTGGGGATAGACGGGGGGCCGAGAGGACGAAGGGACGAGTAGAAGGAAGGAGGCCGTCGATTCGCCGGCTCAGCGACTCATCTTTTTCGTCCTTACCTCCATACCGCTTTTCACGACCACGCGCGGCCGATCTGGTCGAAGGGGACCGAGCCGTCGTAGGC
>JBFGTT010000523.1:0-3226 GCA_041565995.1 Rhodothermales bacterium | reverse complement strand
CGGCGGCGGCGTCTTGCTCGTCGGCACCGACGCGGGCCGTTTCGCCGGACGGCCGTTGGCGGGCGGGGGCGGGACTTCGGACGCCGGCCCCTCGCGCAGGACGCGCCCCAGAGCGGCGGCGGTCTGGAAGCGGCAGGCGGGATCCTTCTCCATGCACCGGGCCACCGCCTCGGCCAGCCACGCCGGCACGGCAGGCGGCTCCAGCCGGGGCGGCGTCTCGTGCATCACCTGGTGCAGCAGCTTGCTCAGCGACGTGAGGCTGTCGCCCTCGCGCTTGAAGGGGACGGCTCCGGCCAGGCATTCGTAGAGCACCGCCCCCAGGCTGTAGACGTCGCTTCGCAGGTCGAGCGGCTGGCCGTCGGCCTGTTCGGGACTCATAAATTCGGGCGTGCCCATCGCGCCCTGCGTGATGCGCGGCAGCGTGGCAGCAAAGGCGATCCCGAAATCCGTCAAAACGGCCCGGCCCTCCGGGTCGATGATGATGTTGGAGGGCTTGACGTCCCGATGCACCAGGCCCCGGCGGTTCAGGTGGTCGAGTGCTTCGGCCATCTCGAAGCCCAGCCGCCGCGCCGCCTCGACCGTCAGGCGCCCGCGCTCGTCGAGCACCTGCCGCAGGTTCTTGCCCTCGACGAACTCCATCGCCAGGTAGGGGAAGCCGCCCTCGACGCCGGCGTCGAAAACCGTGACCACGTGCGGGTGCGCCAGCCGTCCCAGCGCCGCCGCCTCGCGCTCGAAGCGCTGCAAGGCTTCGGCGTCGTGGCGCAGCGCCGGCGGCAAGACCTTGAAAGCCACCAGCCGGCCCACAAACTTCTGCCGGGCTTTGTACACGGTGCCCATCCCGCCGCTGCCGAGTTCTTCGAGGATCTCGTAGCGCGAGAAGACGGGCGTGCGTATCGTTTCGGGCATGGCCGTAGGGGCAAGGCGTGTGTGTAGAGAGAATCCTACGGGGAGAAGGCCGCTCCGGGTTCAAAGGTCCTGTGGCGGCGGCCCGTGCCAGCACCGGAGCCGCCAGCGGCGACCTTCGACGGCGAGGGCCGCCGCGTAGCCGGGGCCGGGATGCAGCGCGCAAAGCGACCACCGGACGGCTTCCGCCGGGTCCCACTGCGTGCGCAATAGCCGCGCCGGCTCCGAAGGCGCCAGCGACACGTCGAACTGGTCGAGCGGCAGCGAAAGCCCCTCGCCCCGTGCCTTGACGAAGGCTTCTTTGCGCGTCCAGCAGTCGAAGAACGCCTGGGCCTGCCTCGCAGCCGGCAGTGCCCGCAGCGCCGCCACCTCGCCCGGCGAGAAAAAGCGTTCGGCGATCGGCTCGTCCACCACGCCCGGACGGATGGCTTCGAGATCGACGCCGACGGCGCGGCGCCGGGTCACGGCGTAGAGCGCCAGGCCGGCGGCGTGCGAGACGTTGAAGTGCAGCCCGTCGTCGCCGTCGGCCAGGGTCGGCTTGCCGTAGGGGCCGTAGCCGAAGCGTAGCCGCTGTGGCGCGGTGCCGAGGTAGCCGCCCAGCAGCACCCGCAGCAGCCCGCGTGCGGCGACGAAGCGGTCCCGGTCTCTGGCAAAATGGAAACGCGCGGCCCGCGCCTGCTCGTCCGGCGCCAGGAGCTGCCGCAGGCGTTCCAGGGGCGCCGGCGCCAGGTCGAGCGCGGCCCGCCAGACGTGCACCTCGTCGCCGTCCAGCGTGAGGGTCGGCGGGGGTGGGTGCCACACAGCGGCAGAAACGTCCAAGGCGCTACCTCTCGGCGGTGATACGGGCAGGGGGTAAAGATAGCAAAAATCGACCTGTGGCGGTGGTCGAAGGACTTCTTTCGCCCGGCGCCGGCTGCCAGATCCTTTGCTATTCGTATGCAACGGCGGTGAACCGGGGTCTCGTAAGGCAGCGCCGGGAGCGCCCCCTATACGCCCGGCAGCCCCGGTGGATGCCACAAAGCCCGGCCCCTTGCGCGAAGGAGCCGGGCTTGGCTACTGCCGTGCCGCTCCGGTCACTTCACCAGCGTCACGCGCTGCGTCTTGACCACCGCCCCCGCCTGCAGCCGCACCAGGTAGAGGCCCGTCGGCAGATCCCTCGCCTGCCACGTCACCTCGTGGCGTCCGGCGGTCATCGGCTCGTCGAGCAACATCGCCACCCGACGGCCCAGCAGGTCATACACCTCCAGGCGCACCGACGCCGCCTCCGGCAACCCGAACGGAATCACCGTCTCCGGATTGAACGGGTTCGGATAATTCTCGCCCAGCTCGTACGCCGCCGGGATGCCCCCGGCGCCCTCGCGCACGATGGAGGTGGCCTTGCCGCCTCCCGTCACACTCACGCGCGCCTCCGCCTCGTCGTCCTCGCCCAGACCCAACACCCCGTTGCCCGTCTCCGAGTCCGGGTCCGGCAGCGTACTGGCAATGACTTCCGCCTGGTTGACGATCTCCCCGGTGCCCGTCACGCGCACGACGATCTCCAACCGCGCCGTCGAATCCACCGGCAACGGCCCGACGATCCAGACGCCGAGCGAGTCGTCGTAGCCGCACGTCGGACACGAGGGCGTCGCCGTCGCACTGACGAACTCGAGTCCCTCGGGCAGGCGGTCGAGCACGCGCACCCCCGACGTCTTGTGCGGACCCCGGTTGAAGACCGCCAGCGTGTACCTGATGAGCGCGCCCGGCGCCGGCGCCGCGTTATCGACGGTCTTGGCCAGTTCGAGGTCGGCCCGGAAACGGTGCTGGTCGTGCGGACGGCCCACCCCGTCGGCGCTGACGTTGTTCGAGAGGTCCTGGTCCGGCTGCTCGCCCGAGACGACGGCGTAGTTGAACGTGTCGGCGCGTCGCTTGGCCCGCAGCGTCAGGCGTAGCGTAGCCGAATCGCCCACGCCCAGCGTGCCGACGCTCCAGAGGCCGGTGGCCGGGTTGTAGCTGCCCTGGCTGGCGCTGGCCGAGACGAGCACCGTGCCCGTCGGCACGGGGTCGAGTACCTCGACGCCCGTGGCCACGCTCGGCCCGCCGTTCGTAACCGTGATCTCGAAGACGAAGTCGGCCAGCGAGTCGGGCAGCGAGGGGTCGTCGGTGTGCTCGATGACGGCCACGAGGTCTTTGTGCACGGCCAGGTCGGCGGCCACCGGCACGATCGAGGCGCTGTCCTGGTCGTCCTCGCTCGCGACGTGGTTGTTGGGCGTCGAGTCGTCGTCGGGCAGGGTCGATTTGACGACCTCGGCGGTGTTGGTCGTCGGCTCGACGGTCTCGACGCGGG
>JBFGTT010000522.1:0-3228 GCA_041565995.1 Rhodothermales bacterium | reverse complement strand
CGGGCCTGCTTCGGACCCCGGCCCGGACGCCCTCGGTGCTGTCTTTTCTCGTCGGCCATCGTGCCTGCTCGCGGCGCTGCATTTTTGCCTGGTTGCCCGGTATAACGAAGCCACCGCGCCTGCTGTGCCCGTCTTCCAGAAAATTCTTCAGGCGTCGTCGTCCGGCGGCTCGTCCGGGGCCGGCGGCTCCGGCGCGTCGAGGCCCCGGAGCATCAGCAGGCGGGCGCGTTCGCGGTTGAAGGCCGGGTCGTCGAGCAGTTCCTCGATCTCGCGGAGGTTGGGCAGGTCGTCGAGGCGCGCCAGGCCGAAGTCTTCGAGAAAGCGGGGCGTGGTGCCATAGAGCAGGGGCCTGCCGACGGTTTCGCTACGCCCGACGACGTCGGCCAGGCCGATCTCCATGAGCTTGCGCAGCGCGTAGTCCGAATCGACGCCGCGCACGAAGTCGATCTCCGGCTTGGTGGCGGGTTGCCGGTAGGCCAGGATGGCGAGCGTCTCCATGAGCGAGCGCGAGAGCCGTCGGCGGCGCTCGTAGCTGAAATAGACCTTGAGGTAGGGCGCGACCTCCTCGGTGGTGGACATGCGGAAGCCGCCGGCCCAGCGGCGGATGCGCAAGGCGCGCTCGGCGGCCTCGTAGCCGGCGTTGAGGCGATCCACGGCGCGTTCGACCTGCTCGGTCGTCGGGCGCGTCTCGCGGGATACTTCGGCGAAGACCTCGGCGATCTGCCCGGCGGTGACCGGCTCGTCGGAGGCGAAAATCAGGGCTTCGACGGCGCGTTCCAGTTCCTGGGCGCGTCCGTCGCCCATCCAGTCTTCGAAGGCGTCGGTCATCTCCATGGGCGTCACCCTTCGTCCTGCCGGGCCAGCGCGCCGTTGGCGCCGTCCGGGGCGTCGTCGTCCCGGCGCAGGGCCACGTAGAAGTCGTCGGCGGCTTCGGTGCGGGCCAGCGTCACCACGCCCTGCCGGGCCATTTCGAGCACGGCCAGAAACGTAGCGATTACGAACCCTTTATGCCAGTGCCGGGCCAGCGCCACGAACGTCGTCCTGCCGTCTTGCGCGAGCCGATCCAGCACGTACTGCCGCTGCCCTTCGACGGAGTATTCGACGTGCTGGACCGCGTGGACGGGCGGCTCGGTGACCTCCGTGAGCACGCGGCGCAGCGCCGAGATCAGGTCGAAGAGGGTCGTGTTGACGAGCGTCTCGGGCAGTTGCTCCTCGAAAAGCGCTTTCTCCGAGGAGGCTTCCCCGCGCGTGAAGAGGTCGCCCCGGCGCTCGTGGATGGCCGCCAGATCCTGCGCCGCCTCCTTGTAGCGGACGTATTCGAGCAGGCGTTCGACGAGTTCGCGGCGGGGATCGACCGGCTCTCCGTCCTCGTCGAGGTCGGGCCGGGGAAGGAGCAGGCGCACCTTGATGCTGATCAGGAGGGCCGCCATGTAGATGAAGTCGCCCACGCCGTCGAGGTCGATTTCTTCCATCAGGCGCACGTAGGCCAGAAACTCGTCGGTGATGCGGGCGATGGGGATGTCGTAGATGTCGAGCTCGTCGCGCTGGATGAAGAACAGCAGCAGGTCGAGCGGCCCTTCGAATTCCTCTAGCCGAATGCGGTACATGGCGTGTGAGGAGGCATGGACGAGACGACGAAAGGACGATTTGAGGGTTGGCGCTTCGTTGCGTCCACGTCCCGGCTCAAGTCCAGGACAGGGAGTTCACACGTTCATCCGTCCCACTTTGTTTTCGGCGCGTTCGGCAAACCAGTCGGCGGTGCGGCCGAGACCCTCGTCGAGCGCGACCAGCGGCGTCCAGCCGAGCAGGCGCCGGGCCTTGTCGAAGCCCAGGACGCTGCGGCGCTGCTCGCCCGGTTTGGCTTCGGCGTGGACCTCCTGGCAGCGCGCATCGAGGCGGTCGCGCAGGAGGCGAAAGAGGGTGTTGACGTCGGTCTCGACGGCGGTGCCGACGTTGAAGGCGCCGGAGGGGCCGTCGTAGGCGAGGGCGGCCAGGTTGGCGCGCACCACGTCGCCCACGAAGACGTAGTCGCGCGTCTGGCGTCCGTCGCCGTAGATGACGGGCTGCCGGCCTTCGATCAGGCGCCGGGCGAAGATGGCCACGACGCCGGCCTCGCCGTGCGGGTTCTGCCTCGGCCCGTAGACGTTGGCGTAGCGCAGGGCCACGTACCGGATGCCGTACTGCTGCTCGTAAAAGAACAGGTAGTGCTCCGTCGTCAGCTTGGTGATGCCGTAGGGCGAGAGCGGGCGCATCGGGTGGGCCTCGTCCTGCGGCGCGTAGTCCGGCTCGCCGTAGATGGCCCCGCCTGTGGAGGCGAAGATCACGCGGCGCAGCCCGTTTCGGCGCCCGGCTTCCATCAGGTTGAGCAGGCCCAGGACGTTGACGTCGGCGTCGAAGCGCGGGTCGGCGACGGAGCGGCGCACGTCCATCTGCGCGGCGTGGTGCACCAGCACGTCGAAGCGCTCTTGCGCCCAGAGCGCCTCGACGGCGGCGTCGCGCACGTCCATCTCGTGAAAAACCGCGCCTTCCGGTACGTGCTCCGGCGTGCCGGAGGAGAGGTCGTCGAGCACGTGCACGGCGTGGCCCTGCGCCTGCAACGCCTCCGCCACGTGCGACCCGATGAATCCGGCCCCGCCGGTAACGAGAATCTTCATTCGTCCGTTGTTCGTCGTGAGCGCCAACGGGCCGCCGGCTACACCCTCGGCAGCAGCGCCACGCTGGAGAAGTGTTCGGGATGGAAGAGCTGCTGCGCGGCGTCCTGCACGGCTTCGACCGTCACCTGGTCGAGTTCTTCGAGCACTTCGTCGAGCGTGAAGTAGCGCTCGAAGAGCAGTTCCTGCCGGCCCAGGCGCATCATCCGGTTGCTCATGCTCTCCAGGCCCAGCATGATCGAGCCTTTGACCTGATTCTTGGCCTGGTTGAGCGCCCGTCGGCTGACGGACCTATCGACCAGCTTATCCAACTCGCGCAGGATCAGCTTCTCGGCGCGGGCCACCTTGGCGGCGTCCGTCCCCATGTACACCCCTATGTCGCCGGTGTCAGAGTGCGTGTTGAGGAAAGAATAGATGTTGTAGCAGTAGCCGTAGCGCTCGCGGATGTTCTGGTTGAGCCGGCTCGACATCCCGCCGCCCAGGACGGTGTTGAGCACCGTCACCGCCGAGCGCCTGGGGTGGTGGATGTCGTAACCGCGCGTGCCGAGGATCAGGTGCGCCTGCTGGATGGGCCGCT
>JBFGTT010000521.1:0-3231 GCA_041565995.1 Rhodothermales bacterium | reverse complement strand
TCAAGTTCCTCCAGGAGACCATCTGGCACAGCTCGATGTCGGCCCTGGCGCTCGACTTCGGGGTCCTCTACCAGTTGCCTTTCCAGGCCTACATCGGCGCCAGCGTGTCCAACTTCGGCACGCGCGGCACGTTCGACGGGCGGGACCTCCGGGTACGTTACGATCAGGACCCGGATCGCTTCGGAGACAACAGCAGCCTGCCCGCCGCCCTGAAAACCGAAGACTATCCGCTGCCCATCTTCTTCCGCGTCGGCCTGGGCCTGCCGGTGACGCTCAGTGCCCAGAACCAGGTGCAATTCGTCGTGGACGCCTACCAGCCGAGCGACAACACCAACAGCATCAGCTTCGGCGCGGAGTGGACGTTCATGGACCTCTTCTCGGCGCGCGGCGGCTACCAGCATCTCTTCCAGGAGGATGCCGAGACGGGCCTCACCTTCGGCGCCGGGTTGAACTACGCGATCTCCGCCTACGGCGTGCGCTTCGACTACGCCTGGGCCGACTACGGCCGCATCGGCGATGCGCAGCGCTTTACCTTCGGCGTTTCGTTTTAGCGCGCGGCCGGCTGCCATCCGGCTCGATTTTCCCTGCACGGGCACGACGCCTGCCCCGGCTGGAACGCTCATGATCCCTCGCCTTCGACGATTCGTTTCGCAGCTCCTCCTCGTCCTGCTCGTGCTGCTGACGGGAGCGGGCCGGTCGGAGGCCGCGCCGCCCGACGCCCCCACCGGCCTCGTCACCCGCGCCGGCGACCGCAGCGTCGTCCTGCACTGGGATCGGGCCGCTTCCGGCGTGGCGCGCTACCGCGTCTACCGGGCCACCGCGCCGGGCGGGCCGTTCACCAGCCTGGGCGTTACCGCAAGCACCCACCCGCACTACGTCGACTTCGACGTCGAGAACGGGCAGACGTATCACTACGTCGTCCGCGCCGAAGACGCCGTCGGCGCCGAGAGCCTCGACTCGGACGGGGCTGCCGCCCTGCCGCGCGCGCTGACCGACGACGAGTTTCTGGACCTGGTGGCCCACACGGCGTTCGACTACTTCTGGTACGAGGCCAACCCGGCGAACGGGCTGGTCAAGGACCGCAGCACCCGGACCTCGCCCGCCAGCATCGCCGCTGTAGGCTTCGGGCTGACGGCGCTGCCCGTGGGCATCGAACGCGGGTGGATTACGCGCGAGGAGGGGCGAGAGCGCGTGCTGGCGACGCTGCGCTTCTTCCAGAGTGCCCCGCAGGACGGCGCGCCCGACGGCACCGGCTACCGGGGCTTCTTCTACCACTTCCTCGACATGCAGACGGGCCGGCGCGTCTGGGAGTCCGAACTCTCGACCATCGACACGGCGCTGCTGCTCGGCGGCGTGCTCTTCGTGCGCGCCTACTTCGACGCCGACGACCCGCTCGACGCCGAGGTGCGCACCCTGGCCGACGCCATCTACGAACGGGTGGACTGGCCCTGGACGCAGGTCCGCTCCTCTCGCATCAGCCACGGCTGGAAGCCGGAGACGGGTTTCCTGAGCGCCGACTGGGGCGGCTACAACGAGGCCATGATCCTCTACGTCCTCGCCCTCGGCGCGCCCACGCACCCCGTCGATCCCTTCGCCTGGCGGGCCTGGACGAGCACCTACGACTGGCAGATCCACTACGGCATGACGTTCGTCGTCTTCCCGCCCCTCTTCGGCCACCAGTACAGCCACGTCTGGATCGACTTCCGGGGCATCCAGGACGATTACATGCGGCGCCGGGGCATCGACTACTTCGAGAACTCGCGCCGCGCCACGCTGGCCAACCGCGCCTACTGCATCGAGAACCCCGGCGGCTGGCAGGACTACGGCGAGAACGTCTGGGGCCTGACCGCCTCCGACGTGCCCACCGGCTACCGCGCGCGCGGCGCCCCGCCGCCGCAATACGACGACGGCACCATCGCCCCGACGGCAGCCGGCGGCTCCATCGCCTTCACGCCCGTCGAGGCGCTGGCGGCGTTGCGCCACATGTACGACGCCTACCGGACGCAACTCTGGGGGCCGTACGGCTTTCGCGACGCCTTCAACCCGACGCAAAACTGGTTCGACGACGACTACCTGGGCATCGACCAGGGGCCGATCCTGTTGATGATCGAGAACCACCGCAGCGGGTTCGTCTGGGACGTGTTCATGCGCCACGAGGCCGTCCGGCGCGGGCTGGCTCAGGCCGGCTTCGAAGCCGTCGACGTCGCCACGGAGCCGGAGACCCCGCCGCCGCGCACGCCGGTGCTGCTCGGCAGCTCCCCGAACCCGTTCGCCGGGCAGGCCACAATCCGCTTCAGCGTGCCGGCGGCGGGCCGTGCGACGGTGGCCGTCTACGACGTGCTCGGGCGCCGCGTGGCGACGCCGCTGGACGCCTTCGTGCTGCCCGGTGCGCACGCCGTCTCGCTCGACGGCGCCGCCTGGCCCGGCGGCGTCTATTTCTACACCGTACGCGCCGGCGCCTTCACCGGGACCGGGACGCTGGTGCTGCGCCGGTAAGGCTCCTTCCAACCGAACCCTCGCTCGTCATGCGCCTGCTTCGCTACTACCTGCCCTGCGTGCTTTTGCTCTTCCCGTTGCTGGCCGGGTCGGGCTGCGATCCCACCGGGCCGCCGCCGGAGGCGTCGACGGTGCGCGACGTCGATCCGTTCCTCGACACGTTGGAGGCGCGCACCTTCCAGTGGTTCTGGGACACGGCGAATCCGGAAAACGGCCTCGTGCCGGATCGCTGGCCGCGCAAGAGCTTTTCGAGCATCGCTGCCGTGGGCTTCGGGCTGACGGCCTACGGCGTCGGCGTCGAGCGGGGCTACGTCACGCGCGAACAGGCCGTCGAGCGCACGCTGACCACGTTGCGCTTCTTCTGGGAGGCGCCGCAGGGCACGGCGCAGGTCGGCACGACCGGCTACAAAGGCTTCTTCTACCACTTCCTCGACATGGAGCACGGACGGCGCTACGCCAGCGTGGAGTTGTCCACCATCGACACGGTGCTGCTGCTCGGCGGCGTGCTCTTCGCCCGCGAGTACTTCGACCGCGACACGCGCGGGGAGGCGGCCATTCGCGCCTATGCCGACTCCCTCTTCCAGCGCGTCGAGTGGGACTGGTTCATGCCGCGCCCGGTGCGCCCGGCCATGGGCTGGTACCCCGAAACCGCCTTCGGACGCGCCGACTGGCAGGGCTACAACGAGGCCATGCTGCTCTACGTGATGGCCCTCGGCACGCCCACCTTCGCGCTCG
>JBFGTT010000520.1:0-3238 GCA_041565995.1 Rhodothermales bacterium | reverse complement strand
CACGACTTCGCCTGGACCGCCAGCCCCGCCTTCCTCGAATACACCGACACGTGGCGGCACGTGGCCCTGCGCCTGCTGCTTCAGCCCGAACACGAAGCCCAGGCCCAACGCCACTTCGACGCCGCCAAACTGGCCCTCGAACGCTTCGACGAGTGGGTGGGCGAGTATCCTTACACGACGCTGACGCTCGTCGACGGCCTCGGCGGCAGCAACGGCATGGAGTACCCGACACTCATCACCTGCGGCACCGTCTACCGCCTGCCCCGATGGATGCGCCTGCTCGAAGTGGTCACCATCCACGAGTTCGGCCACCAGTACTTCTACGGGATGCTCGCCAGCAACGAGTTCGAAGAAGCCTGGCTCGACGAAGGCATGAACTCGTACCTGGAGACGCGCATCATGGACACCGCCTACGGGCCGGGCGCCGTCATCGACCTGCCCGGCCTGCGCATCGGCGACGGGCCGGGGCAGCGCGTGGGCTACGCCAAGCGCGACCCCTCGCGCGGTGCGCTCTTCACGCGCTCGTGGGAATACCGCTTCGGCGACTACAGCAAGGCCTCCTACATGAAGCCCGCCACGGTGATGCATACGCTGGAGCGGTACCTCGGCTGGGAGACCATGCGCCGCTTCCTGCGCACCTACTACGCCCGCTGGCGCTTCCGCCATCCCACCACGCACGACCTCCAGGACGTGGCCGAAGAAGTGGCCGGGCAGGACCTCGACTGGTTCTTCGATCAGTACGTCTTCGGCACCGCCGTCGTCGATTACGCCGTCGACCGCCTGCAGGTGCGCCGCCTCGATGCGCCCGAGGACGACGCGCCGGCGCGCTACGAGAGCGAAGTGCGCCTGCAGCGCCTCCAGGACGGCATCTTTCCCCAGACCCTCCGCGTCCGCTTCGACGACGGCAGCACGGAGGAGGTAGCCTGGGACGGCGCCGCGCCCTGGGAGGTCTTCACCTTCGAGAAACCGGCCCGCGCCGTCGAAGCCTACCTCGACCCCGACAACCGGGTCTGGCTCGACGTCAATCGCCTCAACAACCGCCGCGTCCTCGGCGCCGCCGACGCCTTCGCCCGCAAGGTGCAGTTCAAGGTGGTCGTGTGGGCGCAGCAGTTCTTCTACCTCGTCAGCAGCCTGTTTTGAGCACATGATTGGAAAAAGCATCGCGGCGGGGCTGGCCGGTATCCGTCGGCGCTTCGGGTTGGTCGTGCTGCTCTACGGCGTGAACCTGGCGCTGGCCTTCGTGCTGTCCGTGCCCGTCTACTTCGCGCTCCAAAGCAGCGTCGGGCCTACCGGCTTCGGCGCGGACCTGGCAGGGGGCTTCGATTTCGTGTTGTGGGCGGACGTCATGGAGAAAGCAGGGGCCGTCTTGCGGGCGTTGCCGCTGCAGTTGCTCTGGATGATCCCGCTCTACCTCCTCTGGAAGACGGCGGCCTCGGTGGGGCTGATCCACGCGCTACGGGGCGAGCAGATCCGTCCGTTCTGGCAGGGGGTGGGGCGCTACACCGGCAAGGCTTTGCTGCTGGCGCTGCTGTTCCTGGTGCCGCTGGTGGTGTGGATCGTCCTGACGCTCGTCGCCGCCCTGATGCTGGGGGCCATCCTGGAGGGCGAGGTCGGAGGGTTCTGGCTCAACCTGGTCATCGTCCCGACGCTGCTCGTCGGCGGCCTGGCCGTGCTCGACCTGATGCACGACTACGCCCGCATCGCCCTGGTGGTCGCGGAGCAGCGGGTGGGCAAAGCCGCCGCGACGGGCATCGCGTGGCCCTTCCGGCACGGGCAGGCGAGTTGGCTCTACCTGGCCTGGTTCGTCCCGGCGCTGCTGTTGCTGCTCTTGCCGGCGCTGCTCGACGCGAACGCCGTGGCCGCCACCGCCGGCGCCGTCTGGGGGCTGTTCCTGCTTCAACAATTCGTGCTGCTGCTGCGCGCGGCCGTCACGGTCGGCTGGATCGGCAGCGAGACGGCGTTCTACGAGATGATCTGGATCCGAGAGGCGCCGTTGATCGCTGAGCAGGAGGCCGAGGCGCCGTTGGCTGCTGAGGCGATGCCTGGATCGCAGCAGGGCGGGTTGGCATCGGCGTGAGGGTTGCCGTAGCCTGCGTGCGGCGAAAAAAGAGAGCCGAACGTGCGCGGCGTTCGGCCCTCGTCGGAAGACCCCCTTCGTATCCCCAAGTCCTGAGGGCGTCTTCTAGTCCATTCTGTGGTCCGGCGTCAGTGCAGCTGCGCGGGGGAGGCAAAGACCTCGGTCAATAATTCCCGCACTTCTTCGGATTTCGGCATCCTGACCTGCTCCGGTTTCAGTTCGGCGAAGGCGTCGTTGAAGAAGGCGGCCAGGGCCAGGCGCTCTTGCGGCGTCGTCTCGTTGGCGTCGAGCACCTGCATGAACTGGTCCCAGAACGGATCTTCGATCTGGCCGGCCACGTAGCGCGCGAACAACAGCGGCAGGGGCGCGAGCCGGGTAGCGGGCGAGCGGTCGGGTTGTGGGTGCATGGCGTCTCCGGTCGGCTGGCTACGTAGGCGGGGTGGTCTTCCTGCAATCTTTACAAAATCCAGACCAAGGCGCTATGCCAACCGGAATACCCCTTTTCTACCCGTCGAAACCCGTTTGCTGGGTAATTTTTTCCGCACGCGGGGCTGGGTTTGGGTAGAAATTACCCATGTTGCGTGTCATCGAAAGCGGGCACGCGGCGTCCTGCGGCGTGCACAGGCTGCGCAGGGGTGCGCAAAAAGGACGGGGGCGTGTCGGTCACGCTCCGTCGTGGGGTGCCCGCGCAGGGTCGTGGGCCTGCGCCAGCCAGGCGTCCACCTCGCGTTCGATCTGGAAGGCGTCGGCGGGGGAGAAGGCGAAGGAGCGGTGGCGCCAGTCGCCGCTGTCGTCGGGGACGGGCACGTAGTGCTTGCGGTAGAAATCCTGGTTGGTGGCGATGTGCGAGAGCGCCTCGGCGGCGGCATCTACGTCGGCGCGGGTGTTGTAGAGGCCGAAGGAGACGCGCACCATGCCGGGCCGGGTGCCGGGCAGGCGGGCGTCCATGCAGGCATCCGGGGCCACGCCCTGCGCGTCGGCGATGCCCAGGAGTTGGCGCACGAAGGGCTGCGCGCAGAAGCACTCGTTGCGCACGGCGATGCCGAAGTAGTCGTTGAGCGCCGCCGTGACCAGGCCGTGCGGCAGGCCCTTGATGTTGAAGGTAACCACGCCGATGCGGTCGGCCACCTCGAGGCGGTGCGAGCCGTAGATGTGCAGGTT
>JBFGTT010000519.1:0-3264 GCA_041565995.1 Rhodothermales bacterium | reverse complement strand
TCGCCCTGGAACTACCCGGTGGACCTGACGCTGGGGCCGCTCGTGGGCGCCATCGCGGCGGGCTGCACGGCGGTCGTCAAGCCCTCGGAGTACACGCCGCACACGGCGCGCCTGTTGAAGGAGATGCTGGCGGAGCTGTTTGACGAGGGGGAGGTGGCGGTCTTCGAGGGGGACTACACCGTGGCGCAGGCGTTGCTGAAGCTGCCCTTCGACCACATCTTCTTCACCGGCAGCCCGGCGGTGGGCAAGATCGTCATGCGCGCCGCCGCCGAGCACCTGGCCTCGGTCACGCTGGAGTTGGGCGGCAAGTCGCCCACGCTCGTCGACGAGACCGCCGACGTCGAAGACGCCGCCGCGAAGATCGCCTTCGGCAAGTTCACCAACAAGGGGCAGACGTGCATCGCGCCGGACTACGTCTACGTCCACGAGCGCCTGCACGACGACTTCGTGGCGGCGCTGCGCCGGCACATCCACGCCTTCTACGGCGAGCACGCCGAGGCCCGCGCCTCCACCGCCGACTACGCCCGCATCGTCAACGACCGGCATCACCGGCGCGTGCGGGGTCTCTACGAAGACGCCCTGGCCGCCGGCGCTACGGCGGCTGCCGGCGGCACGGCCGACCCCGCCGACCGCTTCATCGACCCGACGTTGCTCACCGGCGTGCCGCTCGAGGCGCGCATCATGCAGGAGGAGATCTTCGGCCCGGTGCTGCCCATCCTGCCCTTTCAGACGCTCGACGAGGCGCTGGCGACCATCAACGGCAAGCCCAAGCCGCTGGCGCTTTACATCTTCAGCAACGACGAGGACA
Source organism: Rhodothermales bacterium (assembly GCA_041565995.1). Taxonomy (GTDB): domain Bacteria; phylum Bacteroidota; class Rhodothermia; order Rhodothermales; family JBFGTT01; genus JBFGTT01. The sequence continues at coordinate 2,456 of JBFGTT010000519.1, read as the reverse complement.
ACATCGAGCGCATCCTGCGCCAGACCTCGGCGGGCGGCACCTGCGTCAACGACACGCTGCTGCACTTCCTGCACCCGGAACTGCCTTTCGGCGGCGTGGGCACCAGCGGCATCGGGCGCGGCCACGGCTACGCCACCTTCCAGGCTTTCTCGAACGAACGCCCCGTGCTGCGCCAGAAGCTCAAGAACGGCCCCTTCAAAAAGTTTTATCCGCCCTACACCGACGCCACGCGCAAGCTCATCGACCTGCTGCTGAAATACTTTTGAGGCACGCCATGTACGACTACGTCATCGTCGGGGCCGGTTCGGCGGGGTGTGTGCTGGCGCATCGCCTCAGCGAAGACCCCGGCGTGCGCGTGCTGCTGCTCGAAGCCGGCGGCCGGGACGCGGCGCGGGAGATCCACATCCCGGCGGCCTTCAGCAAGCTCTTCAAGACCGAGGTGGACTGGGATTTTGCGACCGCCCCGCAGGCGCACCTGCACGGACGCCGCCTCTACTGGCCGCGCGGCAAAGTCCTCGGCGGCAGCTCGTCGATCAACGCGATGATTTACATACGCGGCCACCGGGCGGACTACGACCACTGGGCTGCCCTGGGCAACCCCGGCTGGAGCTACGACGACGTGTTGCCCTATTTCGTGAAGGCCGAACACAACGAGCGCGGCGCTTCGGCCTATCACGGCGTGGGCGGCCCGCTCAACGTGGCCGACCTGCGGCAGGCCAACCCGCTCTCGCGGGCCTTCGTCGAGGCGGCGGCGCAGGCGGGCATCCCGCGCAACCCCGACTTCAACGGGGCGCGGCAGGAGGGCGCCGGCTTGTGCCAGGTGACGCAGAAGCGCGGCCGGCGCTGGAGCACCGCCCGCGCCTACCTGCGTCCGGCCCTGCGGCGCCCGAACCTGAGCGTCGTCACCGGCGCGCACGTCTTGCGCGTGGCGATGGAGGGGCGGCGCGCCGCCGGCGTGGTCTACGAGCGCGGCGGCCGGCAGGAGCGCGTGCTGGCCGGGCGCGAGGTGATCCTTTGCGGCGGCGCCATCGGCTCGCCGCACCTGCTGCTGCGCTCCGGCATCGGCCCGGCGGCGCACCTGCGGGCGCACGGCATCGACGTGGCGCACGACCTGCCGGGCGTCGGGCGGAACCTCCAGGATCACCTGGCCTACGGCGTGCGCTACGCGGTGACGGCGCCCATCACGCTGCTCAACGCCGAGTCGCCCGCCAACCTCGTCCGTTACCTGCTCTTCGGGCGCGGCATGCTCACCTCGAACGTGGCCGAGGCGCTGGCCTTCGTGCGGACGCGCGCGGCGCTGCCGGCGCCCGACCTCCAGTTTCACTTCGCGCCGGTCTATTACGTCGATCACGGGCTGGCGCCGCCGCCCTTCCACGGCATGAGCCTCGGCGTGACGCTGCTCCAGCCCCGGAGCGCCGGCTACGTCGGCCTCGGCGCTGCCGGCCCGTTGGCGCAGCCGGAGATCCAGCCGCAGTTTCTTTCGGACGAGGAGGACCTGCGGGTGATGGTCGAGGGGGTGCGCCTGGCCCGCCGCATCTTCCAGGCCCCCGCCTTCGACGCCTACCGGGGCGCCGAGTTGACGCCCGGCGCCCACGCGCAGCGCGACGACGATCTCTACGAGGACATCCGCGAGAACGCCGAGCACCTTTACCACCCCGTCGGCACCTGCAAGATGGGCGCCGACGCCCTGGCCGTGGTCGATGCGCAGCTTCGGGTGCACGGCGTCGAGGGCCTGCGCGTGGTCGATGCCTCGGTGATGCCCACCGTCGTGCGGGGCAACACCAACGCCCCGACCATCATGATTGCCGAAAAGGCCGCCGACATGATCCGGCAGCGCACGTCCCACGCCCCGGCGCGCGCCGCCGTCGCCGCCGACGTGTGAGGGGCTACGCCGCCGGAGCTGCCACCGGCTGTGTTGCCAGGGGAAGGGCTTGCGCGGGCGGGCGGCGGCGGCCTTTTTTGCGCTCCTGCTCGACCAGGCGCAGGTAGGGATAAAAATCGACCTGGATGGTGTGCCGGCGCGAGGCGACGTAGCGCCGGCGCATCTTTTCGTCCTGCTGCCGGATGGCCTTCCACATCTGCGCCGCCGGGGGCAGCCCGGCCCGGCCTTCGAGCAGGTCGGCCACCCACCGGCACTGCGCCTCGGCCAGCGGCATCACCGCGCCGATGGGCTGGAGCAGGCCGATGAAATACACGCCGGGCGCCTCCGGCGGCGCCACGTGCAGGTAGAGCGGCAGGCGGTTCTCGTCGGGCTGCAAAAAATCCGCGTCGAAGAACGGAAACGAGACGTTGTAGCCGGTGGCGTAGACGATGACGTCCACCTCGTCCTCGGCGCCGTCGACGAAGCGGACGCGGCGGCCGCAGAGGCGTTCGACGTTGGGCCGGACCTCGATTTTGCCGTGCCCGACGAAGGGGAGCAGTTCGCTGGAGACCGTCGGGTGTTCGGCGCCGAAGGG
>JBFGTT010000518.1:0-3264 GCA_041565995.1 Rhodothermales bacterium | reverse complement strand
GGTCGAGGACGATCTCGGCGTTGCCGGTGCCCTTGAACTCTTCGAAGATGACCTCGTCCATGCGGCTTCCCGTCTCGATGAGCGCCGTGGCGACGATGGTCAGCGAGCCGCCGCCCTCGATGTTGCGCGCGGCGCCGAAGATGCGGCGGGGGATCTTCATGGCGCCGGCGTCGAGGCCGCCGGAGAGCGTGCGCCCGCTGCCTTCGCCCCAGAGGTTGAAGCTGCGGCCCAGGCGCGTGAGCGAGTCGAGCAGCAGCACCACGTCTCTTTTGAGTTCGACCAGGCGCTTGGCGTATTCGAGGGCCAGCACCGAGACGCGGACGTGGTTGTCGTCCTCGCGGTCGTTGGAGGAAGCAAAGATGGTGGCCTTCGTCGAGCGCTTGAAGTCGGTCACTTCTTCGGGCCGCTCGTCGACGAGCAGGGCTACGAGTTCGACTTCGGGGTGGTTCTGCGAGATAGCCTCGGCCATCTCCTTGAGGATAATGGTTTTGCCGGTGCGCGGCGGGGCCACGATCAGGGCGCGTTGCCCCTTGCCCAGCGGCGCGGCCAGGTCCACCACGCGCATGGTCATGTCGCGCGGGTTTTTGACCAGGTCGAATTTTTCGTCGGGATAGACGATCTGGCCCGAATCGAAGTCGTGGGTTCTGGCCCACACTTCGGGATCGACGCCCATGATCTTGAAGAGGCGATGGACCTGCATGTCGCCTTTGCGTCCGGGGCGCAGGGTGCCTTCGAGCAGGACGCCGTCGCGCAGCTTGTATCGGCGGATGATGGGCGGCGAGCAGAACGGATCGTTGTCGCCTTTGGGCAGCTCGGAGCGCATTTCGCGAATGAAGCCGAACTTCTTGTCGCCGATAATCTCCAGCAATCCCCGAAAGGGTTTCTCAGCCATGAAAACGGGTGTGGAAAGGTGTAAGGGTTGGTATGGTACGAGGGTTGGGGGGTGGCAGCGGAGCGTGCCGCAGGCTGCCGCGCCGCTACGTGGGTGCTCCCGGAATCATCGGATTCAGGCACTCATGGCCGTCCAGGGGCAGGTTGCTCCGCGCAGCGGCACCCACCGGTTGCGCCCGGGCGCCGCCCTTCGGGGCGGGTCCAGGGCGTGCGTCCGCCTAGGGCAGCGTCTGGAGGCTCCACGCGGAAATCTGGACGCTCGTGCCCCCATCCGAACAGGGAGCGTCCTCCGGTGCCGGCGTACCTTCCTGACGAAGGCCGCGCGTTTGGGGTTCTACATGCCTGGCGATACGCAGCAAGCGCTGAGGCGGAAAAGGACGAATGCTTATCTTCGGCGAAACACAGGCCCGTCGGTACATCGGAGACGAGGGCGTGGAACGCTCAGTCGGACGTCGACCGGGAGAGGAGCACCGCATTCGTAGAAGTGGAACGACGATCCGGATAGATGGTTTCCGGGAGGGCGCGGGGGCCGGCGTGCCGCCCCGGCGATCCTGCGTTTTCTGCGACGACACCCTTCCTGAGGCGCATGACCGATCCCGCCTTCGGCTACGAACAGCTTCACCTGGAGACGAGCGGCCCGGAAGCGGGTGCGCCGGTGCTCTTGCTGCACGGCTGGGGCAGCAGCGCGCAGCTCATGCGCCCGGTGGCCGAGGCCCTGCACGACCGCTACCGCGTCTACAACCTCGACCTGCCGGGGCACGGCCTCTCGCCGCCGCCGCCGGCGCCCTGGGGCGTGCCCGAACACGCCGCCCTGGTGCGCCGGCTGCTCGAAGAACGCATCGCCGCGCCGACGGTCCTCGTCGGGCACTCGAACGGCGGGCGCATCGCGCTTTTTCTGGCCAGCGAGCCGGATCCCTCGCTGCTGATCCGCAGCCTGGTGCTCGTCAGCCCCTCCGGCATCCTCCCCCGGCGCACCTGGAGGTACTACGTCCGGAAAAATCTGGCGGCGGCGCTGAAGGCGCCTTTCCGGCTCCTGCCCCAACCGCTGCGCGCCTACGGCCTCGACTGGCTGCGGCACTCGCTCCTCTGGCTTGCCCTCGGCTCGTCGGACTACAGCGCCCTCGACGGCGTCATGCGCGAGACGTTCGTCAAGACGGTCAATTGCTACCTCGACGACCGCGTCGAACGCATCCGGGTGCCGGTGCTTCTGTGCTGGGGCGACCGCGACGAGGCCGTCCCGCGCCGGCAGATGCAGGTGCTCGAAGACCGCATCCCCGACGCCGGCCTCGTCGTCCTCGAAGGCGCCGGCCACTACGGCTACCTGGACGACCCGGCGACGTTCGTGGCGGCGACGCGGTATTTTCTGGAACACGACGGTGGTGCGGAGGCACAGGCGGAGTCCGCACGGTCTACCGACACGGAACGCGTAAAACGTGAAACGTAAGGGGGCCTTGCTGCCACGTTGCTGCCGGCACCCTTACGTTTTAGTTTCATCCATCATGATCCTCCTCTACCTCTTCGCCGTCATCGCTACGCTTTTCGCCGGCTGGCGGGCCTGGCGGCGGCTGCGCTACTTCCTGCACGTGTTCCAGCTCGAAGGCTACAAGCCGAAGCCGTTCGTCCGCTGGCTCGGCGCGCACACCGGGCACGTCTTCCGGCTCTCGCACAAGGTGGCGGTGATTGTGCTGGGGCTGGCGGCGGTGGGCTTTTTCTACGTCGATGCGTTCTGGACGGCGATGGTGGTGCTGCCAGCCTGGGCGGTGACGTTCGCCTCGTCGCGCCTCTACCGCAGCGACCGGCAGAAAAAGCCGCTGGCCTACACGAATCGGCTGAAGCGGCTGCTGGGCCTCGCCGTGGTGCTGACGCTCGTGCCGGCGGCCTTCGGCGTCGTCTTCGGGCTGCGGCAGGGCACGCCGGCGGGCTTCTTCGCCTACCTGACGGGCCTCCTGGTGGCCGACCTGGGCGCGCCGCTGTGGGTGCTGGGCGCGGCCTTCCTGCTCGAACCCCTGGAAGCTTTCTTCCGGCGCGGCTTCAAGCGGCAGGCCCGCGCCGCGCTCCGGCAGCGACGCGACCTCACCGTCGTCGGTATCACGGGGTCCTATGGCAAGACGAGCACCAAGTTCATCCTCGCCGAGATCCTCCGGCAGCGCTTCAACGTGCTGGCGACGCCCGGCTCCTACAACACGCCGATGGGCATCTGCCTGGTGGTCAACAACCAGCTCAAGCCGGAGCACCAGGTGCTGGTGCTGGAGATGGGCATGCGCCACCGGGGCGACATCCGGGAACTGTGCGCGCTGGCCCCGCCCGACGTCGCCGTGGTCACTTCCGTCGGCGTGGCGCACCTGGAGACGATGGGGTCGATCGAGCAGATCG
>JBFGTT010000517.1:0-3268 GCA_041565995.1 Rhodothermales bacterium | reverse complement strand
GTCAACGCGCGGGGCACGCCGCTGGTCAACGTGACGCTGCTCTCGATCGGCGCGGTGGTGGCCAACCTGATCGCCACGACGGGCGCGGCGATGCTCTTCATCCGGCCCTACATGCGCCTCAACGCGGGGCGGCTCAAGGCCTACCACGTCGTCTTCTTCATCTTCATCGTCGCCAACGTAGGCGGGGCGCTCACGCCCATCGGCGACCCGCCGCTGTTCCTGGGCTTCCTGCGCGGGGTGCCCTTCTTCTGGACCTTCGTGCACGTGTGGTACGTCTGGCTCCCCACCATGGTCATCATCCTGGGCATCTTCTACGTCATCGACACGCGCAACAAGGCCGAGAGCACCGGCCTGGTGGAGGAGGGCAGGACCATCAGCATCGTCGGCTTCCGGAGCTTCGCCTTCGTGCTCATCATCGTCCTGTCGGTCTTCATCGACCCGAACGTGTTCTCCTGGGTGCCCCGCCTGCACGTGGGCAGCTTTCACCTGCCCTTCGGCATCCGCGAGATCATCATGTTCTCGATGTGCTACGTCGCCTACAAGTTCTGCAAGCAGGAGGCGCTGGAGAAGAACGAGTTCTCGTTCGAGCCGATCAAAGAGGTGTCCTGGCTGTTCCTGGGCATCTTCGCCTGCATGGTGCCCGCGCTCAACCTGATCTCGGCCTTCGCCGGCGACAACGCCGACAGCCTCACGACCGGCATGTTCTACTGGGGCACCGGCACGCTCTCCTCCGTGCTCGACAACGCCCCGACCTACCTCAACTTCCTGGCCGCCGCCATGGGCAAGTTCGGCGTGGACGTCAACGTCCCCGCCGACGTGCGCGACTTCGCCCTGCCGCACCTGGTGCACCCGGAGTCGTGGCACTACCTGCAAGCCATCTCCGTGGCGGCGGTCTTCTTCGGGGCGATGACCTACATCGGCAACGCGCCCAACTTCATGGTCAAAGCCATCGCCGAGTCCAACAACGCCGACGCGCCGTCGTTTGCCGGCTACCTGTTCAAGTACGCCATCCCCATCCTGCTGCCGGTCTACGCCGTCGTCTGGCTGATCTTCTACAGCGGATGGATCCTCACCTTTTAGATCTGGGATTTCGGATTGCAGAATGGGTGCCTGATACAACCAATCCGCAATTCGCAATCCGCCATCGACCATGCGTGAACCCCTGACACCGCCGCAAATCGAAGAGGCCCTGGCCGAGTTGCCCGGCTGGCGCTTCGAAGACGACCGGCTCAAGAAAACCTTCACCGTGGGCGACTTCCGCGCCGCCGTCGGGTTCATCGTGCGCCTGGCTTTCTGCGCCGAAGCGCTCGACCATCACCCGGAACTGCGCAACGTCTACAACACCATCGACCTGGCGCTGACCACGCACGACGCCGGCAACAAGGTCACCGGGATGGACGTGAAGCTGGCCCGCGCCATCGAAGCGTTTTCCTGGGTTTGAGTTTTTCCCGACGGGAAAAATTAACAACGTAACCCTCGCAGCGCGCTGCGGGACTTACAAGGACGCCGTCATTGTATGGACCTGACGAACGCATACGATACCATCTGGACGGACCTCGGCGGCGGCTTCTCGCTCGTCGTGCTGGCGCTCGTAGGGATGGCGCTGGTGGTGTGGGACGCCTTCCGTAACGACGCCCCGGCGCTGCCCTGGGTGGCCGCCGCCACGCTGGCGCTGACGCTGGCGTGGGAACTGCTGCACCTGGCCGCCCCCCCCTCAACGGCCTTCTACGGGCTGATCCGGGTGGGCGGCTTCGCCTCGTTCATCAACGTCGTCGTCATCGGCAGCGGGCTGCTGACCGTCGTGCTCTCGGTGCCCTATCTGCGGCAGATCCGGCACGGCTACGGCGAGGTCTACGCGCTGCTCCTCTTCGCCACCGCCGGCATGGTGATGCTGGGCACGGCCAACAACCTGGTCTCGATCTTCGTGGGCCTGGAGACGATGTCGATCTGCCTCTACATCCTGACCGGGCTGGTGCGCGAGGACGAAGGCGGCATCGAGAGCGCGCTCAAGTACTTCCTGCTCGGCGCCTTCTCGACGGGTTTCTTCCTCTATGGCATCGCGCTGCTCTACGGCGCCACCGGCACGATGTACCTGCCCGAGATGGCCGAGGGCCTGGCCGCCCGCAACGCCCCGGTGATGTTCTGGGCCGGCGTGGGGCTTTTCCTGATCGGCTTCCTCTTCAAAGTCAGCGCCGTGCCCTTCCACATGTGGACGCCCGACGTCTACCAGGGCGCGCCGACGACGCTGACGGGCTACATGTCCACCGCCTCGAAAGCCTCGGCGTTTGCCTCGCTCATCCTGGTGCTCTTCTACGCGCTGCCGCCGGAGCGCTGGAGCCTGGTGCTGGCCGTCGTGGCGGTGGCGACGATGGTGCTGGGCAACGTCCTGGCGCTGGTGCAGGGCAACGTCAAGCGCATGCTGGCCTACTCGTCCATTGCCCACGCCGGCTACGTGCTCGTGGGCCTGGCCGCCGGCACCACCGACGGCTACGCCGGCGCGCTCTACTACCTGCTGATCTACTCGCTCATGAACATCGGCGCCTTCGGCGTGATGGCCCTGCTGGAATGGGACGGCAAGGAAGGCCGCCTCCAGACGGTCGATTCGCTCGCCGGCGTGGGCTTCCGCAAGCCGCTGCTGGGCGTGGCGATGGGCGTCTTCATGTTCAGCCTGACGGGCTTCCCGCCGCTGGGCGGCTTCTTCGGCAAGGTGGCCGTCTTCGCCCCGGCCATCGATGCAGGGCTGACGTGGCTGGCCATCGTGGGCGTGCTGGCAAGCGTACTCTCGGCCTACTACTACCTGCGCGTGCTCTTCGTCTTCTGGATGAAGTCCCCCGAAGAACAGGCCGAAGGAGCCAGGCAAGCGAGCTTCCCGGTGCCGGCGGCCTCCGCCGTGGTCATCGTGACCTGCGCAGCGCTGCTGCTCGTCATCGGCTTCGTGCCGGGCGTGCGCGAAGCCACCGTAGGCTTCTTCCAGCAGGCCGGCACCATGGCAATCCAACCTTGAACGCCGACGCGCGCTGTAAGACGAGTCGGTTGCGGATAGCGCCTGCCGCAGGCAACGTCGGGAAACGTAAAACGTAAAACGGGAAGGTGCCTCGCTGATACGGCTCTGCCGGCACGCTTACGTTTTACGCACTACGTTGTACGCTCCATGAGAGACCTGATCCACGAGCTGATCCCGCACGCGCCGCAGATGGGGCTGTACGTGGCCCCGAAGATCCCGGAGAGCAAGCTGCGCAACGCCCTGCACGACTATGCCCGGTCGATG
>JBFGTT010000516.1:0-3270 GCA_041565995.1 Rhodothermales bacterium | reverse complement strand
TGAAAAAACGCCGCGACGAGTTGCTCAACCGGGCCTGCAACCGCCAGGAACGCCCGAAGATCATGGAAGAGGTGCGCGCCATCAACCGCAAACTCCGCCTGCTCGAAGCGCACCCGGCGACGCGCAAGCGGTGATCACGGCCTCGCGCCGGCCCGGGGCGGCACCACGTCGAGCAGGTCGATGTCGAAGACGAGCGTGGCGTCGGGCGGGATCACGCACGTGTCGGGGAAGCAGACGCCCCGGCTGCCGTAGCCGAGTTCAGGCGGGATGATGAGCCGGCGTTTGCCGCCCTCGCGCATGCCGGGGAGGCCGCGATCCCACCCCCGAATGACGAAGCCGGTGCCCAGCGTGAAGGTGAACGGCGTGTCTTGCTCCAGCGAAGGCTTGTGCTGTTTGTAGCTCGAGTCGAAGATCTGCCCGTTGTCGAGCTTGCCGATGTAGTGGACCGTCAGGCGGGCGCCGTTGACGGCCTCCTCGCCGGAGCCGGTCACCAGGTCGATGACGGACACGTCCGGCCCGTCGTCGGCGTTGCCGGCGTCGCAGGCGGCCCAGAGCAGGGCGGCCAGCAGCAGGCAGCCGGGTAGCAGCAGGAGGTCGAGGCGGCGCGGCATGGCGTGGCTCGAAGCGTCGGATCACACGAGGGGTCACACCAAATCCGTTGGATTTGTTAGGGTATGGACGAGCGGACGTGTGGACGACGTTGCTGAGCCGTAGGCGGCCTGTTCCTCGTCCATACCTCCATACCTCCATACCTAAATCGCGTAAGCGGATTTGGTATCACGGGGAGATAAATGCCCGCCGCCGCGCATTGTTCGGCCCGCAGCAGGGCCATTCGCGGGGACCCGCGCTACGTCAGGCCAGGCGCACCCACGCCACGTCCTCGTGCGAGATCGTGATGCGGCCGCTTGCCTCGACGAAGCGCTCGGCGCTGTCGGCGGGAAATGAGAGCAGGTCGAAGGGCGCCGTGCGGTCGAGGCCGGCGGCGGCCGCGCGGACGATCTCGACGAAGGGCGCCAGGTCGGCGCCCCACTTGGCCAGGGCGAAGTGCGTGCTGCGGAAGCGCCGCGTCAGCGAGGCGATCTTGTGCAGGTTGACCTTGCCCGCCTCGCCCCAGAAGGCCGGGCGCCCGTCGGTGTCGAGCGCCACCACGTCCGGCTTGTACTTGTCGCCCACGCCCACCTCGACGGTCAGGGCCGGGTAGCCGGGCAGGTAGAGCGCCCACAGGAACGCCTTCATCAGCACGTGCTCCAGGCGCTCCTGCCGCTTCTTGACGAAGACCACCTGTGCGCCGTGCGCCCGCAACGTCAGCTTGCGCCGCAGGAGGAGGTCAGGGTCCATGTCGAAGCACAAAGATCGAAGCATCCAAAAGCCGCCCCCCGCCGTGTGGCAAGGAACGGCTTCGAGCGGGCGGGGCGCCGGCGGCTCAGCCGAGCTGCCCGGCCGTCTGCAAGCGTTCGAGCACCTCCAGATTGTCGCGCACGTGCTGCGCCGAGGCCTCCATCAGCGCCCGCTCGTCGGCGTCGAGGTCTACTTCGATGATCTCTTCGACGCCGCCGCGTCCGAGCCGCGCCGGGGCGCCGATGAACAGGTCGTTGAGGCCGTACTGGCCCGTCAGCCACACGGCGCAGGGCAGCACCCGCCCCGAATCCTTGACGATGCCCTCGACCATCTCGGCCGCCGCCGCGCCGGGGGCGTACCAGGCCGAAGTGCGCATCAGCTTGACGATCTCGCCGCCGCCGCTCTTGGTGCGCTCGACGATGGCGTCGATCTTGTCCGCCGCCATCAGTTCAGGCAGCGGGATGCCGCCGACGGTGGTGTAGCGCGGCAGCGGCACCATCGTGTCGCCGTGGCCGCCCATGAGCAGCGCCTGGATGTCGCGCACCGAGACGCCCAGTTCCATGGCGATGAAGGCGCGGTAGCGGGCCGTGTCGAGCACGCCGGCCATGCCCATCACGCGCCGGCTCGGAAAGCCGCTGGCGAGGTAGGCCACGTAGGTCATCACGTCGAGCGGGTTGGAGACCACGATGACGATGGCCTCCGGGCTGTGCGCCACGAACTGCTCGGTGACGGAGCGGACGATCTTGGCGTTGGTCGCCAGCAGGTCGTCCCGGCTCATGCCGGGCGTGCGCGGGATGCCGGCGGTGATGACGCAGAGGTCCGAGCCGGCGGTGGCGGCGTAGTCGTTCGTGCCGGCAATGTGCGTGTCGAAGCCGTGGATGGGGCCAGCCTCGGTCATGTCCAGCGCCTTGCCCTGCGGCAACCCCTCGACGATGTCGACGAGGACAATCTCCTGGACCATGTCCTTGCGGGCGACGCATTCGGCCACGGTGGCCCCTACGTTGCCCGCCCCGATGACGGTTACTTTGCGTCCTTGATGCCTGGCAGTCATGGCGTGCAATCCTCCGGAAGCGTGGTTCGAAAAAAAAGCGGTGCCTGGACGTAGTTTAGAAGAAAAAATGGAAGCCCCCATCGCTTTTCTGACAATATTTGGCAAAAAAATGATAGCTTTCGGAGGCAGGCCGGCGGCAGCCGAGAAGGCGTGGATAACAGTACGTGCGAGACGTAGGCCGCCCGTTGTGCCTTGCGCTCGTACCCGACGATGGCCCGGCATCTTCCACGATCCCTCCTTTCCTTCATGGTGCTCTACCTGATGCGCCACGGCGCGGCGGCCTCCGCCGAGCCGGGCCGGGGCGATCTCTCCCGAACCCTCACGCCCGAGGGCATCGAGCAGGTGAAGCGGCTGGCGGCCGCCCTCAAACGCGCCGGCGTCCGCGTCGATAGGCTCTTTGCCAGCCCGCTGATGCGCGCCCGGCAGACGGCGGCGCTCGTCGCCACGGCCCTCGGCGTCGCGCCCGAACAGGACGACCTGCTCAAGCCCGGCTGCACGCTCGACGACCTGGCCGAACTGGCCGGGCGGCTCGATGAGGCCGCGCACGTGCTCTGCGTGGGCCACCAGCCGGACCTGGGCACCCTCGTGCAACAACTCACCGGCGGGCGGGTCACGCTGCGCCCCGGCGCGCTGGCCGCCGTCGAGGCGCCGTCGCTGGCGCCGGGCCAGGGCGTTCTCCTCGGCCTCTACGATCCGGCGGTCCTGGCCCCCGCGCAACCCTGACCGGCCCCGTAGCAGACGCTCGGCCCGGACGGAAACTCCGGCCTCCGGCGGCGGTACCGGGGGCCGACGCTTTGCCCCGTGTCCCCGCACCCAACCCTGAACGCATGTTCACGAAGCAAGCCCTCGCCGGCCTCGTCCTGCTCCTGGCCGGGGTGCAG
>JBFGTT010000515.1:0-3281 GCA_041565995.1 Rhodothermales bacterium | reverse complement strand
TGTCTCTACGTCGGCAAATCGACGCAGTTGAGCAGCCGGATCCGGTCGCACTATTCCGGGCAGCGCGGCAGCGATCAGTTTTGCCTCTACGTCTACGACCGCTACGTTTTCGGGCAGCGACCGCCGGGCCTGACGAGTGCCGAAGTCAACCGGCTGACGGCCGACTGGATCCGCGCCAACGTGCAGTTCCAGTGGGTCGAAGCGCCGGTGGAGGACATCGGCAGGCTGGAGGAGGCCCTGCGCCGACGGTGGCAGCCGATCCTGAACCCCCTCTAGGTCTAGGGCGTGTCTGCAAAGTCCCGTAGGGACGACCTGTTTGTAGGAAATAGCGTCTTTTCCTCTACGCTAAGCCCCGTAGGGGCGACCTGTTTTTTTACAGGACGCTCCTACGGAGCTTTTTGAGGGGGGACCCCTGCGAGCTACCAACAGGCCGCCCCGCTGGGGCTTCTTCTACCATCCAGTTTGCAGACACGCCCTAGCCCCGATCATGCCGCGACGACGCTTCGGACACGTACTGGGTTATCCTCCCGGAAGCTGGTTTGAATCGCGGAAAGCGTTGCTTGAAGCGGGTGTGCACAGGCAGCTTCAGGCAGGTATCTCCGGATCGGAGCGGGAGGGCGCAGAGTCCATCGTGCTGTCCGGCGGGTACGAAGACGATCAGGACATTGGAGAGGTAATTATCTACACCGGACAGGGCGGGCGCAATCCGGCTACCGGCAAACAGGTGAGCGATCAGGCTTTGAAGCGCGGCAACCTGGCACTCGCCAAAAGCAGAACAAACGGCCTCCCCGTGCGGGTCATTCGAAAAGATGACGGCGGCTATCGCTACAGTGGCCTATTCCAGGTAGTAGATTTCTGGCGGGAAGAGGGCAGAGCCGGCTATCTCGTCTGGCGATTCAGGTTGGTACAGATAGGCAGCATCACGGCACAGGAGCAGCAGGTCGCAGAAGAAAAAGGAGGATACGGAGCGCCGAAACGTGCAGAGACCACGATACTTCGGATTGTGCGCGACACCGAGCAAGCCCGCGCCGTCAAAGAGCTATACGACTACCGATGCCAGGTCTGCGGCACGCGTCTCGAAGGGCCAGCCGGTCCGTATGCTGAGGCCGCGCACATCCGTCCGCTGGGCATCCCTCATAATGGTCCCGATACGTCCGACAATTTGCTTTGCCTTTGCCCCAACCATCACGTACTCTTCGATCTCCACGCGTTCAGCATCAGCGACGACCTTTCGCTGATAGGGATCTCCGGACATCTCATCACCCATCCCGGTCATCGCATCAGCCGGGCGCACCTCGCCTATCATCGCAGGCATCTGCTGGCGGCGCCGGCTGAGCGGCCATAGCGGGCCGGTCGCCCGAAAGGCCGCAAAAAAAACTCCGCCGGAAGCGGCCTGCGGCGGGCAGGTCGCTCCCGGCAGAGCGTGCACGAGGCGGCCTCTACCGTCCGGCAAAGCGCTACAGCCGCTTCACCTTCAGCGTGGCCGTCACGGGGTCGTCGCTCGGGGCGCCGTCGACGGGGTAGGGGTCGAGGCGCCGGAGCGTGAAGCGGAAGCCGAGCGCGTCGGCGGAGACGGCGCCGTCGCCATCGGGGCCGACGTAGCCGACGAGTTCGACGTCGGCGGGTGCCTGGCCGTCCAGGGCGAACGACAGCATGACCTTGACCTCGCCCTCCCAGACGCAATCGACGCCGAGGGGGCACCGGCTGTCGGCCATCTTATCGACAAAGCGGAGCGTGGCGTTGGCGTTGGCGAGGCGAACGCTCTCGCCCTCGCGCAGGGTAAACGTCTCGTCGGTATTGACCGCCGAGCTAGAGTCGCCCAGGCCGAAGAGCGAGCATCCTGCCAGCAGCAGGAGCAGCGCCAGCACACTGAGGATGGAGTTCATGGTCTTGGCCCTCTCATTTTTTCCGGAATCCTGATGATAAAGCAACGATGCAAGCGGGCAGATGCTCCCGGTGCATGCCGATGGGGCCGCTACGGGAGCCGGTCTACGCGCAGCGTGACGACCGAAGGCGCCGGGTTCGGGACGCGCGTATCGGGGTAGGGGAGCAGCGACAGCAGCGTGAAGCGCAGGCCCTTCGTCTCGATGAAAATGCGACCCTCGTCGTCGAGGCCCTGCCCGTCGGCCCAGGGCCAGAGCAGGGAGATCGACGCGGGCGCCTGCGGGGCGCGACTGAAGGCCAGCTGGACGGACGCCGTGCCCGCCGAGGCACACACGACGTCCACGGGGCAGCGTTGATCGGTCGCCTCGTCGAGGCGCAGCGTGGCGCCGATGTCGGTCAGTTGGATGCTTTCGCCGACGCGCAGGCTGAACGGCTCGCCGGTGTTGGCGGCGCGCCCGCCGTCGTCGTAGCCGAAGAGCGAGCAACCGGTCAGCAGCAAGGGAAGGAGCAAAGCAAAGGACTTCATGGAGCAGGTACGCAGCGGTTAAACACCTCCATCCGGGAGGCGCGGCTGGTGGGATGACCATGCAGATACCCCGCCGCCTCCGCGCATACCCAAGCTAGATCGACGTGCGTACGGTGAACTGGTGCAGGCCGCCGAACGACCACGAGTTGAAGGCGTAGTCGAGGCGGAAGCGGGTGATCTGCAGGCCGAAGCCCAGGCCCACGCCCGCCGGGTCGAGGCGGCTGTCTTGCTTGAGGGCCTGGTGCCGCCGGTGGTTGTAGCCGAAGCGCACGTTGAAGGCCTGGCTGAACTGAAACTCGCCGCCGAGGGCCAGGTGTTGGAAGACGTTGCCGAGGGCCGTGCCGCCATCCGGCTCGTCGCCGATGTCGTGGAGGTTGTAGCCGGTGAGCGAGAGCAGCAGCGGGATGTAGCGCAGGCGCTTGGTCAGGCCCACGCGCACGTCGAGCGGCAGGTCGTCCTTCGTCCGGCCCAGCGAGTTGAGCGTCACGCCGAGGTTGTTGATCGAGGCGCTGAGCGTCAGCGTTTGCTCCGGAATCTGGTAGAGCACGCCCAGGTCGGCGGCCAGCGCCGAGGCGCGGAACGACTCGACGGACGAATAGACCAGGTGGACGTTGGCGCCGTAGCGCAGCCGGTCGCCCTGCGCACGCGCCGCGCCGAGGGTCAGCGCCACGTCGGAGGCGGTGAACGTGCCGGTGCGGTTGCCCTCCTCGTCGGCGCCCTCGATGCGGCCCCAGCTCAGAAAGCGCAGGCCGGCGCCGAAGCTCGCCAGCCCCTCGTAGTGCCGGCTGTAGGCCGCGAAGCCCGCGTTGAGGTCGCTCAGGTGGTTGAGGTAGGAGAGCGAGAGGCTGCCGGCCATCGTCTCGTTGAGCAG
>JBFGTT010000514.1:0-3286 GCA_041565995.1 Rhodothermales bacterium | reverse complement strand
ATGGCCGAGTACTACCGCCGCGTCGATCACGCTGCCTTCGCCTTCCGCACCGGGCGCTCGGCGGCCCCGGACGGGCTGCGCACGGACCGCGCGGCGGTCTACGTCGCCCACGGCCCGCCGCAGCACGTCGAGCGCACCTTCCCGCCCGGCGGCGGCGTCGAGGAGACGTGGCGCTACGCCGACGGGCGCCGCTTCGTCTTCCGAGCCGCCACCAGCCTGGACCCGCCGCAACGGCAACGAACGAAGGACGAAGGGCGGTAGACGTCGTCGTTCGTCCGTCGTCGTCGGCGCGGCCTGTTTCGGAGAACCCCGCCTGCGCAAACGGGTTTGCATGGCAGCACGGCGATCCGACGGCTGCACGGCGGGTTCGCCCGTGCGCCCCTCGTCTTCCAGGAAGAGCTTCGTTTTTTACATATGCCCGAACAAGACGCCACCCCTGCGCCCGAGGGTGAGGCCGGGCGGCAGCGCTTGAAGAAGCGCCCGCGCATTGCCGTCACCCTGGGCGATCCCAACGGCGTCGGCCCCGAAGTGGTGCTCAAGTGCCTGGCCGACTCCCGCTTGATGAAGTTCATGGAGCCGCTCGTGGTCGGCTCGGCGCACGTGCTCAAGGTGCATGCCAACAAGCTCGGCTACCGCGACCTACGCATCCACGTGGTGCAGCAGCCGCCGGAGCGCTTGCAGGAGGGCGGCCTGACGGTGCTCGACGTGGCACGGGGCGAAAAGCCCGACGTGCAGTTCGGCCAGGT
This sequence comes from Rhodothermales bacterium, assembly GCA_041565995.1. Lineage (GTDB taxonomy): Bacteria > Bacteroidota > Rhodothermia > Rhodothermales > JBFGTT01 > JBFGTT01. The sequence continues at coordinate 2,540 of JBFGTT010000514.1, read as the reverse complement.
TACCGAGGCCGCCGGGCGTCTGGCGATGCAGGCCGTCGAGGCGGCCACCGACCTGTGCCTGCAGGGCCAGACCGAGGCCCTCGTGACGGCGCCCATCTCGAAGGAAGCCATCGCAAGGGCCGGCTACGAGGAGCCGGGGCATACCGAGTTCATCGCCCGCCGCGCCGGCTGCGAAGCCTTCACGATGATGCTCGTCTCCGACGAGTTGCGCGTCGGGCTCGTCACCGGCCACATCCCCATCTGGGACGTGCCCAAGCGTATCACGCGCGAGGCCATCCTCGAAAAGATGCGCATCATCAGCGCCAGCCTCCGGCACGACTTCGGCGTCGAGCGGCCCAAGATCGCCGTGCTGGGCCTCAACCCGCACGCCGGCGACGGCGGCGTGCTCGGCCGCGAAGAGGACGAGGCCATTTTGCCGGCCATCGAACGCTCCTGCGAGGAGGGCAACCTCGTCTTCGGGCCTTTCCCGGCGGACAGCTTCTTCGGCATCGGCGCCTACCGCCTCTACGACGCCGTGCTGGCCATGTACCACGACCAGGGCCTCATCCCCTTCAAGACGCTGGCCTTCGAGAGCGGCATCAACTTCACCGCCGGGCTGCCCATCGTGCGCACCTCGCCCGACCACGGCACGGCCTTCAACATCGCCGGAGAGGGCAAGGCCTCGCCGGGCAGCATGCGCAGCGCGCTCTACCTGGCCGTCGACGTCGCCCGCCGCCGCGCCGACCGCCGCAGCCAGCGCAAAGCCGGATGATTACGTATGGACGAGAGGACGTATGGAGGTATGGACGATTTTTTTAATACCTTCGTCCGCACGTCCACACGGCGTACCAACAGGCAGCGATCCCGGATGCAAACGGTTTCCCGGAAAAAAGAGACGGCGCCTTACACCGCTCTGGCGGCGGGCTACGACGTGGTGATGGCCCACGTCGATTACGGGCACTGGGCCGCCTACGCCCACGAGCGCTTGCAAGAGCACCACCCGGATCCGCAGTCGGTGCTGGAGTTGGGATGCGGCACCGGGTCGCTGGCGCTGGCGTTGCAGCCGCTCGGACCCTACCGCTACACCGCCACCGACCGCGCGCCGGCGATGCTTCGCGTGGCCCGGCGCAAGGCGGCCCGCGCCGGCGTGCCCGTCGCCTTCGACGTGGCCGACTTTACGGACTTCCGGGTCGCCGAGCCGGTCGACGCCGTCGTGCTGCTCTACGACGGGCTGAACTATCTGCTGGCGCAGGAGCACGTGGCGGCGCTGCTGCGCGGCGCCTGCGCGGCGCTCCGGCCCGGCGGCGTCTTTCTCTTCGACCAGAGCACCCCGGCCAACTCGATCAACAACGACGCCTACTTCGAAGACGAGGGCCGCACCCGCCACTTCGCCTTCACCCGCCGAAGCCGCTACGACCCCGCCGCCCGCCTGCACACCACCACCTTCGACCTGACCGTCGGCGCACGGCGCTTCCACGAGCACCACGTGCAACGCGCCTACGACCTCGACGAGATCCGCGTCCTGCTGCGCGCCTCGCCGCTCGAAGAAGCCGCCGCCTACGACGACTTCACCACGCGGCCTGCCACCGACGCCTCCGAGCGCATCCACTGGGTAGCGCGCAGGCCGGGATGAAGTGTTGAAGGGTTAGAGTTTTATCACCCAAACACCCGAACACGCACCCCCCCAAACACCCAACCATCCAGACCTTCAGTGATCGACCTGAAAAACGTCACCGCTTCGTACGCGCTGCCGGACGGGACGCGGCGCACGGTGCTCGAAAACCTCTCGCTGACCCTGGAGCAGGGTGAAATGGCCTACCTGATCGGGCCGACGGGCAGCGGCAAGAGCACCCTGCTGCGCCTGCTCTACATGGACCTGCTGCCCGACCAGGGCCTCGTCCGCGTGGGCGAATACCGCAGCGACCGGATCACGCCCGCGCAGATTCCCTACCTGCGCCGCTCGCTCGGCGTCGTCTTTCAGGACTTCCAACTCCTGCCCGACCGCACCATCTTCGACAACGTGGCCTTTGCGCTCTATGCCACGGGCAAGAGCGGCGGGGGCGTCAAGACGCGCGTGCTGCACCTGCTGGCCCACGTGGGCCTGAGCCACAAGCAAAAACGCTATCCCCACGAACTCTCCGGCGGCGAGCAGCAGCGCGTGGCTATCGCCCGTGCCATCGCCAACGACCCCTGGATCCTCCTGGCCGACGAGCCGACCGGCAACCTCGACCCCCACGTGGCCGACGAGATCCAGAAGCTGCTCATCGGCCTGCACCACCAGGGCATGACGCTGCTGATGGCCACGCACGACTACCGCATCGTCAAAAAATTCCCCGCCCGCACCCTCGCCCTGATGAACGGACAGGTCGTAGACGTAGACCCGGAAACTCTGTAGGATCCCAATAATCCCGTCCCGGTCTGTTTGCCAGGCCGCAGGTGGTACGTTATATTTCGCGGGTTCCGCCTCCGGGTAGGGTTCCGGGCGGGGCGCTCCCCTCGCGGCAGGCTCCGGGCGCCGCCCGCTCCGACGACGCGATCCCAGCCACCCAGTCCTCGCGCAT
>JBFGTT010000513.1:0-3288 GCA_041565995.1 Rhodothermales bacterium | reverse complement strand
TGGGCTATCGGCAGGCCGATGCGCTGGCGGCGGCGCTGGCCGCCTGGTATCTCGCCGAAGCGGACCCCGACGCCGCCTTCGTCTACCTGGGCAACATCGACGTGGTGGGGCACGACACGCATTCCCTCTCGCCCGCCTACCGCGCCGCCATCGAGGAGGCGGACGCGCAGGTGGGCGCGCTCGTGGCCGCGCTCAAGCGCCGGCCCACCTTCGCCGACGAGGACTGGCTCATCTTGATGAGCAACGACCACCGACGCCGCGACGACGGCGGCCACGGCGGCCTCTCGCCCGAAGAACGACGCATCTTCTTCCTCGCCAGCGGTCCTGCCGCACGCAAAGGCACGCCCGCCGATACCGTCTACGTCGTGGACGTGGCCGTCACCGCGCTGGCCCACCTCGGCGTCCCCCTCGATCCCGCCTGGAAGCTCGACGGGCAGGTCGTCGGGCTGCGTTGAGGCCGCGCTCGCATCGTCTCCCCAACTCCAACACCCCTCACCGCCGCCGCGTCTCGAAGCGGAGGCAGGCGCGGCCCAGGTAGATCAGGTCGCCGTCTTGCAGAGGCACCGGCTGGCGGCCCAGGCGGACGGGCCGGGGGTAGCCGTCCCGGCTGACCGACGTGCTGCCCTCCTCGTTGTAGAGCAGAAACGCGCCGGAGCGGGCGTCGAAGGCGATGCGGGCGTGCCGGCGCGAGACGGTCATGTTGAGGTCGCCTTCTTCGCCGCTGACTTCGGGCGCCCCGTGATCGAGAAAGGCGATGTGATTGCGCCGGACGACGTGCCCGTAGCTCTCCTCGGCCACGTCGCGCAGCCGCCCGATGTTGACGGCGTCGCCGCTGCTGATGCGGTAGCGCTCGCGCTCGGCCTTCCCCTTGACCACTGTGATCGTCGCCGTCACGCGCGCGGTCTTTTCCTTCAACTCGACGTACACCGGGCCGGACGCCTCGAACGTTTCTTCCATCCGCTGCGGCGCTTTTTTGTAGAGCCGGGCGGTGATGGAAAGCTCCGGGCGCAGTTCGAAGCCGGCTTCGCGCAGGCGGTCGCGCACGGCCTGTTCGAAGGGCGGGTCGAGGCGGTCGATGGCGGATTCGTAGAGCAGGTGCCGGTGGCTGTCGGCGGCGAGGACGTGCACCGTCAGGCGGGTGAAAGGCAGCGGGCGGAGGGCGCGGTGGGGCTTCAGGGCGCGCTCCACGTCGTCGAGCAGGCGGGTGCGCAGTTCCAGGTTCGAAAGCTGCCCCGCGTCCGGCTTCGCGAAGAGCCGTCCGAGCCAGCCGCGCACGCCGGCGCTCCGGTCCTCCGCCGGGGGCTGCTCCGCCGCTTCGACGGGCGGCTCCGAGGGGGACGGCGCGCCGGCGGCCTCGGCGGGCGCATCGGCGACCTCGGCGTTTTCTGGCTCCGCCTCGTCCCGATCTGCGTCCTGCGGCGCTTCGGCGGGCGGAGCGGGCGTTGCTTCCGGAGCGGGCGCCTCCTCCCATTGACGCTGCATCACCGCCAGGGCTTCCTGGGCGAGGGCGCGGGCCTGCGCCTCATCGCCCACGGCGCGCAGCAGGCGGGCCGCCGTGTCGAGCGCGCGGTAGGCGTCGGCCGGGGGGAGGTCCTCCGGCGTGGGCCGGCGGCGAAAGGCGAGCAGTTCGTTGACGAGGTTGCGCCCGGCCTCGCCGAGCCGGTTGTGGAAGGCGGCGTGCCAGTTGTTGCTCATGATGAGCAGCAGCGCCTGCGCGTCCCAGGCTTTTTGCTGGAGGTAGGGATCGTGGAGGCCGTCGCGGGCCTGCTGCCGCCACACCTTGCCGAAGGCGGCCTGCATGGCCTCCTCGACGAACGGCGTCAGCGCCCGTTGTAGCACCTCGAACGCCCCGTCGATGCGTCCGGCGTCATTGTCTTGCATAAGCTCCTGCGCGGTTGGTCGATGCGGTGCGCTGGATGAGGCCCAGGCCGGCGGCTTCTTCGAAGATGGCTCCGGCGATGGGCGCGGCGTCGGCCCCGCCGCCCAGGCGCACCCTGCCCAGGTCAGTTTCGTTGGCCTGCACCAGCACGGCCACGGCAAGCTGCGGCTCGCCGGTGGGCGTCTCCCGATAGGGCGCGTAGCCGGTGAACCAGGCGTGGTTGACCACCCCCCGTCGCCGCCCGTTGCGGAAGACGGCCTGCTCGGCGGTGCCCGTCTTGCCCGCCACCGGCACCGACAGCCCGCGCAGCCGCTTCGCCGTGCCGCTCGGCCCGACGACGACCTGGCGCATGTAGCGCCCCAGCAGGCGCGCCTGCGCCGGCGTGATGATCGGCTCGGCAGGCTTCGGCGGATTGTCCGGCTCGCGCAGCCAGGTGACGGGCGCCAGCGCCCCGTCGTTGGCGACGGCCCCGGCCAGGCGGGCCACCAGCAGCGGGCTGCCGGCCAGCTCGCCCTGCCCGAAGCCGCTCTGCTCCAGGTTCTTCAAGGCACGCAGCCGGTCCAGTTTCTGCCGCCGCGTGAGCGTGTCGCTGCGCACCGTGAAGCCGAAGGCGTCGATCACCTCAAGCATGGCGTCGGCGCCGGCGGCCTCGGCCAGGCGGCTGAAGTATACGTTGCTCGACGCCTCGATGGCCAGGTCCATCGCCACAGTGCCCGTCGGCTCGCCCCGGCGGCGGAAGGGATCGTCCGCGCCGACCGTCGTTTTCCAGAACGCCGCCTCGTCGCCGAGGGCGCGGAAGGCAGCCATGGCCGTCGCCAGCTTGAACGTCGAGCCGGGGGCGAGCGCGGCGTAGGCGGCCCGGTCGAAAAAGTCCGGGTTGCGCGGGTCGGCGTGGACGTTCTCGGGCAGGGGGTAGGTGACGGAGGCCAGCACGTCGCCCGTGGCCGGGTCGAGCACGGCGGCGGCCAGGAAGTGGCCGCGCAGATCGGGTTCGGCGGCGGCGTAGTCGCGCAGGACGTCGGCCACGCGCTGCTGGAGGCGCACGTCGATGGTCAGCGCCAGGTCGCGATTTTGTTCGAGCAGCGGGCGGGCGCGGCGGCTTTCGGGGCCGTAGCGCACCAGCGGCAACAGCGCCGCGTAGTCGAAGCGGACGATCTCCTGGCCGTCGTCGTCGATGGTCTGGGGGTGGTTGTCGTAGCCGCGCAGGCGCGAGAGGTGGCGATTTTCGGCGTAGAGGGCGTTCTTGGCGCCCCACTTGGCGCGCGTGTTGAAGTCTCCGAGCAGGTAGAACGTGAGCGCGCCGAAGGGATAGCGCCGGCGGTCCCATCCGGCGCGGGCTTCGTCGAGGTCCACGCCCAGGTTGCGCAGCGCCTCGGCGTGCAGGCTGAACTGGGCGGTGTCGCTGGTGG
>JBFGTT010000512.1:0-3301 GCA_041565995.1 Rhodothermales bacterium | reverse complement strand
GAGATCGTCGTCAGCGGGACGATGGAGGCGTTGCGGCACTCCGACCATCCCGAAATGCGCAACTTCTTCGGCACCTAGCTGTTAGTTGGTCTGTGGTCCGTCGTACGTGCTTTCGCCGGCGGCGGAGGCTCGGACGGTCGAGGTTTCGCTGCCCCGGGCGGTCCGTCTGATGACCTGCCTCGCAGCCGGGTACGCGGCCTCCGGGTGTTGAGGGGCGCCGGTTCCGAGGCAGGCCCCAGCGCAGGCACCCCGAAGCGGCCTCAAACGACGGACCACGCCCTACGCACTACGGACATCTCCGGAGGGTATCATGTCACGTCAGGCTCGGGTAGGCTTGCTCGTCTTTGCAGGTATGGCCCTCTTCATGCTGGCGCTCTTCGCCATCGCCAACCGCTCGTTTCTCTTCAGCGACACGTTTTACGTCCGCTCGCAATTCAGTCGGGTGTCGGGGTTGCAGGCCGGCGGCAACGTGCAGTTCCAGGGCGTCAACGTCGGGCGCGTCGAGAGCGTGCAGTTGCCCACCGAACCACGGGGCAAGATCATCGTGACGATGGCCATCCAGCAGCGTGCGCGCCACCTGATCAACGCGCAGACGCAGGCCCAGATCAAGAGCGACGGCCTGGTGGGCAACATGATCGTGGTGCTCGTCAACACGGACCCGGCCGAGGGCGCCGCCGAGGCCGAAGCCGTCGAAGAGGGCGACTTCATCCGGGGCGTCGATCCCTTCGACGTCTTCGAGATCACCGACAAGGCGCTCGCTTCGGTGCAGCGCTTCGAAGAGTCGGCCACCGCCTTCGAGCAGATCATGATCGACATCCAGAACGGCGAGGGCACCCTGGGCAAGATCATCTACGACCCCACGCTCTACGACAGCTTCGTCGAGACGACCGACGAGACGCGGCGCGTGATGGCCAACCTGGGCGACAACGCCGAGGCGCTGGTGGCCCTGGCCGGCGAAGCGACCCAGGGCGTGCAATCCATCCTGGCGAAGGTGGACCAGGGCGAGGGCACGCTGGCCCGCCTCGTCAACGACCCGGCGGTCTACAACACCCTGCTCTCAACCGCCGACACGCTCCAGGCCATCTCGACGAACCTGCGCGTGCTCTCAAACAACGCCGACAACCTGCTCAACTGGAGCACGCTGGGCGCCTTCCGCTTCGCCGAGTTGATGGAGGCCGGCAAGCACAACTGGCTCTTCAAACGCTACTTCGAAGAACGCGGGCACATGGAAAAAGCCGACTTTGAGGTGCGCGAGCGGGCGCTGACCGAGAGCATCCGCAAGTACCAGCAGAAAGAGTTGCAGCTCCTGGAGAAGGAGCGTGCGCTCGAAGCCTGGGAAGCCCGCCTGAAGGCGCAGGCCGCCGCGCCCGACTCCACCGCGCGGCCCGCCTCCGAGGTCCGCTCCGGAGCCGCTTCTTCGAACGGGACGCAGAACCACTAGCCCATGGCCGCGCCAGAGGTGCACGAGGACGCCGGGCCGCGCACGCCCCGCGCCAACCGCCTGACTGCCTTCGAGACGGTGCTCATTGCCGGCGGGCTGGTGCTGTTCCTGGTGCTGCTCTACCAGATGGCTGCGCCCCCGCAGACCGGCGGCTTCCTCAGCCCGCCGCTCGTGGCCGCCGCCGGCGTCATCTTGCTCTGGCCCCTGCGGAGGCACCACACGGTCAAGGCGCTGCTGTTCTCGGGCGGCTTCTTGCTGCTGATGTGGTTCTTCGTGCGCCTCAGCGGCGTGCTGCTGCCCTTCGTGGTGGTCTACCTGCTGGCCTATCTGTTCAACCCCCTCGTGAGCACCCTGCGGCAACGCCTGCGCGTGCCGCGCTGGATCTCGTCGCTGCTCGTGACGGCGCTCGTGGTGGGCGTGGTGGCGCTCTTCGCGCTGCTGCTGGTGCCCAACATCGTCGGCGAGTTGAAGGCGCTGGCGAGCCGCCTGATCGCCAGCCTGAGCGACCTGCGGCAGTGGCTGGCCACCACGCCCGCGCTCGACCGCCTCGAAGAAGCCGGCCTGATCAACAAAGCCGACGTCAACGCGCGCGTGACGGCCTTCGCGCAGGAACAGGCCGAAAAGCTCGCCCGAGGCATCCCGGACTTCGTCCAGGGCATCTTCCGCTCCATCGGGTCGCTGCTGGGGCTGGTGCTGACGCTGGCCATCATGCCCGTCGTGCTCTTTTACACGCTCAAAGACTATCCCTTCATCCAGCAGCGGCTCATTCAGCTCTTCCCCACCTTCGGCGGGCGGCGCGACTACCTGGTGCACGCCGGGCGCATCGTGGGCAACTACCTGCGCGGGCAACTCACCATCAGCGCCATCGCCGCCGTCGTCGTCTCGACGCTGCTGATCCTCTTCGGCGTGCCCTTCGGCCTGCTCATCGGCTTGCTGGCCGGGCTGCTCAACATGATCCCCAACCTGGGCATCATCATCACCAACATCGTCGGCGTACTCCTGGCCCTCGTCTTCGGAGATCCGTGGTACGTCGACGTGCTGATCGTCGTGGGCGTGTTGCTGGGCGAGTCGCTGCTCGAATCGAGCGTGCTGACGCCCAACATCCTGGGGCATCACGTGGGGCTGCATCCGGTGCTGATCCTGCTCTCGCTCTTCGTCTTCGGCTACTTCCTGGGGATCTTCGGCCTGCTGATCGCCGTGCCCGCCACGGCCATCCTGATGACCTTCTACAAAGCCTACCGCGAGGAACTGACGATGGATCTGCTGGATTACCAGTACCCGCACCGCGCGCCGCGCCGCGCCCGCAGCCGGGAAACCACGCGCCCTGAAACGCCGGCCCCGCCGGAGACACCCATAGAGGAGCCGACGCCCGACCCCGCCGGCTCCTGAACCGGAGGCCGCGCCGCGCGTTTGCAGGATCCTGCGCCGCCCGGCCTGCTTTTTCCGCCGATCAACCCGCCCGAAGGCTTTGCACCGCACGTTCTACGTTCCCCGCCGTTTTCACCCGGCCTACTCGCTGCTGGGGCGCTGGCTGCAACGCGCCACCGGCGACGAGCGCCGCGCCGAGGCGCTGTTCCTCGTCGTGCTCTCGTTGCTGCTGCTGGCGCTGCTGCTGGGGCAGTACCTGGCCTGGGCGCTGCTCAGCGAGACCATCCTGGCCGCGCCGACGGGGCCGGCAGCCGTGGCGTTCTGGCTGGCGCAAGGCGCCGGCGCGGGGCTGTGCCTGACGACCTGCGTGATCGGGTTCAAACCCGCCGTCGCCGTCACCGCCGATCCCGCCGGCCTCTTTCTCAAACAGGGCCGGCGCACGCTGACGCTCGCCTACGACGAGATCGCCTCCGCCGGGCCGATTCCAGCGCT
>JBFGTT010000511.1:0-3303 GCA_041565995.1 Rhodothermales bacterium | reverse complement strand
GTAGCGCCCAAACCTGCGCCGAAAGCCGCCGAAGCACCCAAACCTGCGCCGGAGGAAGCCGCCGAAGCGCCGGAGCCGGTGGCGCCCAAAGCCGCGCCCGAGAAGGCCGAGCCGGTTGAGGCAGAGGCGACGCCTTCGCAAGAGCCGGCCCCCGCCCCGCCCCGCCGCGAGGAGCGGCCCGCCGAGAGCACCGCGCCGCCGGCCGTCTATCCGAGCCTCTTCGGCCCACCCGCCCTCTCGAAACAAGCACCGCGCAACACCGCCTCCGACGAAGATCCCGAACCGCAGGCGCTCTTCGCCGGGTCGGGCGCGCTCAAGACGCTGGCGCAGGTGGAGACGGCGGAGCGCCCCGTGCTGGCCCGCGTCGAGTCCGTCTGGCCGCGCTACGTGCAGGCGGTCAAGGCCGAGCGCATCCACGTGGGCGCGCTCTTGCAGCACGCCACGCCGCTCGACGTAGCCGCCGACGCCGTCGTCGTCGGCGTGCCGGACGACTTCCACCGCCGCCTGCTGAGCAACCAGCAAGCCTTCCTGCTCAAACACCTCGAAGACCTGGCCGTCGACGAAGTCAGCGCCATCACGTTTACGGTGCGCGAGGACATCGAACCGCCTGCCCTCGAAGCGGCGACCCCGGACGTCGATCCCCACGCCTACATGGAGCGCAAACGGCAGGAAAGCCCCGTCATCCGGGCTCTCTTCGAACAGTTCGGCGGCGAACTGGTGTGGTGAGGCCCGGATCGAACGCAACCCTCGTGGCGACGGTGCAGGCGGCGTCGCTACCCCTGTTTATCCCAAAGACCGGAGCACGACGATGGAAGGTGGTTTCAATATGGCCGACATGTTCGGCAAGGTGATGCAGATGCGGCAGAAGATGGAGGAAGCGCAGCAGGCGCTGGCAGGCAAGACCGTCACGGCGGAGGCCGGCGGCGGCATGGTCCAGGTCACCGCCAACGGCGCGCAGCGCATCACCGCCCTCAAGATCGAAAAGAGCGTCGTAGAGGCGGACGATCCGGAGATGCTCGAAGACCTGATCATCGCCGGCGTCAACAAGGCGCTCGACGACGCCGCCGCGATGGCCCGCCAGGAGTTGCAAAAGACCGCCGGCACCTTTCTCCCTCCCGGCTTCGACCCCGGCCAGCTCGGGCTTTGATAGCGTTCAACCTTGCGCCCGGTGCCACAGCGCTGTCACGCCGCCGTTTTAGCTTGGTCGCACCCTCCTCTTGAACTTTTCAAGCCGACAGCTACCTGCTGAAAGCCGAGAGCGATGCAATTCACTTCGGAATCGGTCGAAGCGCTGGTGGAGCAGTTCACGAAACTGCCGACGGTGGGGCGCAAGACGGCCCAGCGCCTGGCGGCCTACGTGCTCAAGATGCCGCGCGAAGAGGTGGTGGAGCTGGCGAAGGCGCTGGTGGCCGTCAAGGACCACGTCAAGCACTGCCCCATCTGCCACAACGTGACCGACACCGTGCCCTGCCCCATCTGCCGCTCGCCCAAGCGCGACCACGCCACGATCTGCGTCGTCGAGGAGCCTAACGACGTCATGGCGCTCGAACGCACGGGCGAGTACCGGGGCGTCTACCACGTGCTCGGCGGCGTCATCTCCCCGCTCGACGGCGTCGGGCCGGACGACCTGACCATCCGCGAACTCATCGCCCGCGTGGATCCCTCGTTCAAAAAAATCTCGTCCGTGGAGATCGAGACGGCGCCGGCGGAGCCGCAGGTGGCCGAGGCGGAGGCGGCCTACGACGACGAGCACCCCGTCATCGAGGAGGTCATCCTGGCCGTCAACCCCAACGTCGAGGGCGACACGACGGCCTACTACATCTCGCAACTCTTGAAACCTTTCGGCGTGCGCGTCACCCGCATCGCGCGCGGCCTGCCCATCGGCGGCGACCTCGAATACGCCGACGAGGCCACGCTCTCGCGGGCGCTCGAAGGCAGAAGCGCGGTCTGATCACGGCTCGGCGGCTGCATACAATCCACCCTCCGCAATCCGCAATCCCACATGTTGAGCCGTCGTGGCGCGTGGCTGCTGTTGGGGCCGGTCCTGCTGATTCTGCTGGGCTACGTCTTGTATCCGAGCCTGCAGACGTTCCTGCTGGGCGTCGACGTAGGGCAGTACCAGGAGCTTTTCGCGACGCCGCGTTCGGCCAACGTGCGGGCGCTGGTCAACTCGGTGCTGATCTCGGTCTACACCGTGCTCGGCGGCGGGGTGCTGGGCACGGCGCTGGCCTATTTTTTCTTTCGCTACGACTTCCCGCTGCGCCGGCTCTTGATGGCGATGGCGGCCTTTCCGCTGGCGCTGCCGCCGCTGGTGGGCGTGCTGGCCTTCCTGTTTCTCTACGGCGAGAGCGGCATCCTGCCGCGCGGCCTGCAACAGCTCTTCGGGCTGGCCGACGTGCCGTTTGCCTTCGAGGGGCTGTGGGCCGTCTGGCTGGTGCACGTCTACTCCATGTACGTCTACTTCTACCTCTTCGTCACCGCCGCGCTGCGCGGCATCGACCGGAGCCTGCTCGAAGCCTCGGCGGACCTGGGCGCCTCGGCGCTGACGGCCTTCCGGCGGGTGATCCTGCCGCTCCTGCGCCCGGCCCTCGTGAGCGCCGCACTGCTGGTCTTCATGATCTCGATGGCCTCGTTCACCGCACCGCTGCTCTTCGCCGGGACCGAGCCGTTCCTGACCGTGCAGATCTACAACTACAAGATCAACGGCAACCTGGAACTCTCGGCGACGGTCTCGACGGTGCTGACGGGCATCTGCCTGGCCTTCCTGCTGCTGATCGAATGGACGGGCCGCCGCCGGGCGACGGGCGCCGCCAAGGGATCTGCGCCGCCGCCGCTGCCGGTGCGGAGCGGCTGGATGCGCTCGATGGCGCTGGCGGGCGCCGTGGCGCTGCTGCTGTTCCTGCTGCTGCCCATCGCCACGGTGGTGCTGATCTCGTTCGCGCAGGAGGGAAGCTGGACCTACCAGCTCGTGCCCGCACGCTACACGCTGGCCAACTACGCCGCCCTGCTGGCCGACCCGGAGGTGCTCGCGCCCATCCTCAACAGCCTGCAGATGGCCGCGCTGGCTACGGCGGCCAACGTCGTCTTCGGCGTGGCGGCGGCGCTCGTGGTGACCAAGACGAAGGTGCCGGGGCGGGGGCTGGTGCGGCTGCTGGCCGTCTTGCCCTTTGCCATCCCCGGCACCGTCATCGCCGTCAACCTCATCGTGACGTTCAACGCGCCGACGGCGCTCTCGGCGGGGCAGATCCTCGTGGGCACCTTCTGGATCCTGCCGCTGGCCTATTTCATCCGCCTCATCCCGCT
>JBFGTT010000510.1:0-3311 GCA_041565995.1 Rhodothermales bacterium | reverse complement strand
TGGTCGAGTTCTTCGAGCACTTCGTCGAGCGTGAAGTAGCGCTCGAAGAGCAGTTCCTGCCGGCCCAGGCGCATCATCCGGTTGCTCATGCTCTCCAGGCCCAGCATGATCGAGCCTTTGACCTGGTTCTTGGCCTGGTTGAGCGCCCGCCGGCTGACGGACCTCTCGACCAGCTTATCCAACTCGCGCAGGATCAGCTTCTCGGCGCGGGCCACCTTGGCGGCGTCCGTCCCCATGTACACGCCTATGTCGCCGGTGTCGGAGTGCGTGTTGAGGAAAGAGTAGATGTTGTAGCAGTAGCCATAGCGCTCGCGGATGTTCTGGTTGAGCCGGCTCGACATCCCGCCGCCCAGGACAGTGTTGAGCACCGTCACCGCCGAGCGCCTGGGGTGGTGGATGTCGTAACCGCGCGTGCCGAGGATCAGGTGCGCCTGCTGGATGGGCCGCTGCTCGACCAGTTGCAAGGGCGCGTAGCCGTTGACCGGCACACGGGCGCGCTCGACCGGAAGGCGCCGCGCGGAGGAGAACGCCTCCTCGGCCAGCGCCACCACCTCCTCGTGCGCGGCGTTGCCCGCCACGGCCAGCACGATGCGGTCGAGCGTGTAGTGCGCCGCGACGAAATCCAGCAGTTGCGCCCGCGAGAACGAACGCACCGTCTCGGGAAATCCCAGGATGGGCCGCCCCAGGGCATGGTCCCGGTAGACGACCGACTCGAAGCGGTCGAAGATGGCTTCTTCGGGCGCGTCGTCGTACATCTTCATCTCCTCGAGCACCACATCTTTCTCCTTCTCCAGCTCCTTCTCCGGAAAGTTGGGCTGGAGCACGAGGTCGCAGACGGTGTCGATGGCGCGACCGAGGTGCTCGTCGAGGGCGCGGGCGTAGAAGCAGGTGTACTCCTTGCTGGTGAAGGCGTTGAGGTAGCCGCCGACGGCTTCGAGGCGCTGCGCGATGTGATGCATGCGCCGCCGGGCGGTGCCCTTGAAGACCATGTGCTCGATGAAGTGGCTGATGCCCGCCTCCGAGGGCGCCTCGTCGCGGCTTCCCGTGGCAATCCAGACGCCCACCGAGACCGAGCGCACCGAGGGGATGGTCTCGGTGAGCACCCGCACGCCGTTGGCGAGCGTCGTCTTCTGGAAGACGGGATACGCCTCTTCGATGATGCGCTTGGGCATGCTGCTCAGGTGCTTAAAACGAGGAAACGTAAAACGTAAAGGCGCCTGGCTGACACGTTTGCACCGGCTCCCTCGCGTTTTACGTTTTGGTTTATCCCTCCGGGTTCTTCGAAGCCGAGAACCCCGTGGGGGCCGCTCAGTAGTCGCGCCCGCCGGAACCGCCCCGGCCCTCGCGTCCGCGGCCGCCGCCTCGGCCTTCCCGGCCCCGACCGCCGCCACGCCCTTCCCGGCCCCGACCGCCGCCACGGCCTTCCCGGCTGTGGCTGCGGCCTTCGTGGGCGGGGTGCTCGCGGTGTCCTGCGCCGTTGCCTTCGGGCTTGGGCAGGAACGCCTTACGGCTGAAGCGCAGCTTGCCGCCGTCGCGGATCTCGATCAGGCGCACCTTCACCTTGTCGCCCACCTGCATGTAGTCGGTCACTTTATCGACGTAGCCGTGGTCGAGTTCGGAGACGTGCAGCAAGCCCTCCTTGCCGGGCAGGATCTCGATGATGGCGCCGAAGTCCTTGATGCTACGCACGGTGCCCTCGTAGTCGGTTCCCACTTCGGGGACCGTGACGATGGCGCGGACCATCTCGATGGCGCGCCGGGCGTCTTCCTCGCTCGTGGCGGCGATCGTCAGGTAGCCGAAGCCGTCGCGCTCTTCGAGGTCGAGCGTGGTGTTGGTCTCGCTCTGGATGCCCTTGATGATCTTGCCGCCCGGCCCGATGACCGCGCCGATGAACTCGGCGTCGATGGTGATCTGCGTCAGACGCGGGGCGTAGGGCGACATGTCCGGGCGCGCCTGGGCCAGCGTCTCGTCCATCACGTCGAGGATGTGGTGCCGCGCGGCGCGCGCCTGGTGCAGTGCCTTGAGCATGGTCTCGCGCGAGAGGCCGCTGACCTTGATGTCCATCTGGCAGGCCGTGATGCCCTCGCGCGTGCCGGTGAGCTTGAAGTCCATGTCGCCGAGGTGGTCCTCGGTGCCCAGGATGTCAGTCAGGATGGCCGTGCGCTCGCCCTCTTTGATGAGCCCCATCGCCACGCCGGCGACGGCCTTGCGCACGGGCACGCCGGCGTCCATGAGCGCCAGGCTGCCCGAACAGACGCTCGCCATCGAAGACGACCCGTTGGATTCGAGCACGTCGGCGTTGACGCGTACGGTGTAGGGGAAGGACTCCCGGTCGGGCAGCATGCCCGCCAGCGCCCGCTCGGCCAGGAAGCCGTGGCCGATCTCGCGGCGGCTGGCCCCTCGCAAAAACTTGACCTCTCCGGTCGAAAACGGCGGGAACTCGTAGTGCAGGAAGAACCGCTTGTCCTCGGTCGAGAAAACCTGATCGACCGGCTGCACGTCCTTCGTGGTGCCCAGCGTCACCGAGGCGATCACCTGCGTCTCGCCGCGCGTGAAGATGGCCGAGCCATGCACGCGGGGCAGGTAGCCGACCTCGCACCAGATGGGCCGCACCTCGCGCGGGCCGCGCCCGTCGATGCGGCGGTCTTCGCTGAGGATCATCTCGCGCATGACCTCCTTCTCGACGACGGCCACGGCGCCCTTGATGTCGGCGGCGGTGTAGCCCTCTTCGGTGGCGGCGGCGCGCACCTGGCCCGTCGCCGGGTCGTCCGCGCCCAGCAGCGCCTCCAGGGCCTCCTCCTTCAACGCGGCGATGCCGCCGTAGAAGGCCTGCTTGTCGTAGGGCTGGCGGATGTGCGCGGCGATGCGCTCGCTGAGCAGGCCGCGCACGCGCTCGACGAGGTCCTGCGGCGGCATCACGGTCGAATAGGCGAAGGCTTCGGGCTGCCCCACCTCCGCAACGAGGTCGAGCTGGGCCAGGCAGAGCGTGCGGATGGCCTCGTGCGCCACTTCGAGCGCCTCGACCATGTCCTCCTCGCTCACCTCGTTCATCTCCCCCTCTACCATCACGATGGCGTCGCGCTTGCCGGCCACGATCAGGTTGAAGTCGCTACCCACGAGCTGGTCCATCGTCGGGTTGACGACGAACTGCCCGTCGAGTCGGCCAATGCGCACCTCGGCGATGGGGCCGTCGAAGGGAGCGCCGGCCAGCAACAGTGCCGCCGAAGCGCCCACCGCGGCCAGCATGTCGCCGTCGTTATCGTCGTCGGCCGAGATGACCGAGGCGATGACCTGCACTTCGTTGCGAAAGC
>JBFGTT010000509.1:0-3331 GCA_041565995.1 Rhodothermales bacterium | reverse complement strand
CGTGCTCGTCGAGGGAGTGCGCGAAGCCGGCACCCACGAGGTGACCTTCGACGCAAGCGCGGTGCCGAGCGGGACCTACTACTACCGGCTCACGGCAGGCAGCTTCATGCAAACCAGACACATGTTGCTGATGAAATAGCAACCGCACTGACTTCTCAACGATGCACCCCCTCTCGCCAGCGCTCATAGACGATGGACTTGATGCGCTCTGGGCTCAGCGCGCACTGCTCGGCCAGCACCGCACAGGCCTCGGCGACCGTCATCGCCCGCCGCAGCCGCCGGAAGCTTCGGCGGATCCGCGCATCACGCAGCGCCCGCTCCAGCGACCGCACGACCCGCTCGTCGCGGAGCGCCTCAAGCACGTCCAGCAGCTCTACCGCCGCCGGCTGCCTCACGCTGCCTGCAACGCCGTCGATGTAGCCATCCACGCTAGAGGCTCCAGGCCTTACCACGATCTTACCACGATTTCTGTCCAAAAGGGTCCCCAGCGCCGGACAAACGCCCAAAAGAAAAAAGCCCCGATTCGGGCAATAAGCGCCTGAATCGGGGCAGAAACGCCATTTTTGGCGGGGTGGGCCCTGCGGGATTCGAACCTGCGACCTCTCGCGTGTGAGGCGAGCGCTCTAAACCGCTGAGCTAAGGGCCCTCTTGGCCTGGACGGCGAAGATACGGCGCCGGGTGCTAAAGTCAAGGCGCTGCATCGGTTCTTTGTAGAAGCAGCGGTGTGGACGGCTGGCCGCTCTCGAGCAGGCCGGGCGGCAGAAAGCCGGAGCGGGCCGGAGGCAGCAGCACCGGCGCCGAGCGGCCCACGAACCAGGGCAGCCGCATCGGCTGCTCCCCGACGAACGGCGACATCGCCGCTTGAAGGCCGGGGCGGCGCCCATCCTGCCGCGTCACGGCGGGGCGGTCCTCGCCGACCGTTGCGCCATCGTAGAGTTCGGTGCCCACGAGCATCCCGGCCAGCAGCATCACCCCCATCAGCGAGGCGAACACGGCGGCAGCGCCCAGGCGCGCGACGGCTTCGGAAAAGAACGGCGGCTCTGTGCGCATCATCTCCAGGGCCAGGCGGCGGCGCATACGGGCTTGCAGGCCGCGCGGGGCGCGCATCTGGCAGCCGTGCCGGCACAGCAGCCTGCGCGTGCAGCGCAGCCGCTCGACCTGCCGGGCCACCGACGGATCTGAGGCCAGGTATTCTTCGAACGCTTTGCGGACGGCGGGGTCCATGGTGCCATCAACGTATTCGCACAGTAGCTCGTCGAGCCACGAATACGTGCAGTCGCCTTCCCCCGTACAGTGGTACCCTTCAGGCATAGGCGTTGCGAGGCTGCTTAGCGTGAGTGCCCATCAGGCATTGGAAAACCGTGCTGCCGAAAAAGTTCTGCGCCAGGGAAGCGGGGCGGTCTAGGGGTGCGGCGGCGTGTAGATGGCGCGCAAGAGGGCCTGAAGCTTGGTGCGGCCCCGGTTGATGCGGCTCTTGACGGTCCCCATCGGCAGGCCCGTGATCTCGGCGATCTCTTCGTAGGCCAGCTGCTGCACGTCCCGCAAGACGACCACCTCTCGAAATTCCTCCGGGATTTGCTTGAGTGCCTCCTGGATGTACCGATCCTGGATGGTACTCTCGGTATGTCTGTCCGGAGAGAATGTTTCGTCGGGGATTTCGACTTCATATTCCTCGTCGTCGCGGTTGACCGACTGGATCGAGTAGAGGCGGCGGCGCTTGCGCTTGCGGTATTCCGAGCGGGCCAGGTTGCCGGCGATCGTGTAGAGCCAGGTCGAGTATTTGGCGATGCGGCGGTAGGAGTGGCGGTTGCGATAGACGCGCAGGAAGGTCTCCTGGAGCAGGTCTTCGCACTCTTTCATGTCGCCCAGGAAGCGATAGATGTAGTTGGTCAGCGGATCTTTGTAACGGGCCACCAGGATGTCGAACGCCTCGACGGTGCCGGCCTGGAACTGCGTCATCAGGTCCTCGTCGCTCATCTGCGTCAGGGCCTGGTAGTGGCTGCTGACGCCGGAGCGTTTGGGCGCTTTGAACCTCGGCAGGACGTTCGGCCGGGCGTCGTCGGAGTCGGCGAAGTGCGGCATGGGTGCGTGGGTCTAGGCAGCAGCGGCGGTTAGCCGAGGGCGGCGGCGGGCCGTCCGGTGCCGGCGGGTCGCTCGGTGCGGGGCGCCAGGCGGCGCAGCAGCAACGTCATCACCAGGCGTTCGTCGCGGCCGGATCCGCCTTTTAGTTCATAATCGGCCGCCAGCAGCGCCGCAAAAGCCCGTTCGAGGGCCGTCGGCGGAAAACGCGGGAGGCTGAAGAGGTATTCCTTGATGAAAAACGGCGAGATGCCCACCTGCCGGGCCATCTCCTTGTCGGTCGTCCCCTGGGCCTGGCAGGCGGCCAGCTTCCAGAGCCGCGTGAAGTAGGTGGCCAGCACCGAGACCATCATCAGGGCCTCGCCGCGCGTGTTGGCGGCCTGGCCGAGCATCCGGTCGGCGATGCCGAGGGCGTCCGGGAAGCGTCCTTCGCCGAGGGCACGCTGGAGTTCGAACACGTTGAACTCGCGCGTCTGGCCGCCGGCGCGCAGCACGTCGTCGGCGGTGAGCGTCTCGCGTCCGCCGGCGTAGGTGATCAGCTTGTCGATCTCGCCGGCGGCGGCTTGCAGGTGGGGGCCTACGTAGTCGGCCAGCATCTGCACGGCCTGCGGCTCGATGCGGTAGCCGAGCGCCTTGACGCGCCGCTGGATCCAGCCGGGCATCTGGTTGTCGTAGAACGCTTTGAACTCGGCCCAGGCCGCGTGTTGTCTCAAAGCCCGGTAGGGATGGGTCGCCAGGTTGGGCTTGCCCGCACACAAGAGCAGCACCACCGCCGACGGGTTGGGATGTTCCGCATAGGCGGTAAAGAGCCGGTTGTCTTTCAACAGCTCGAAATTGCGTACGACGACCACGCGCCGCTCGGCCATCATCGGGAAGCCGGCGCAGCAGGCCAGCACCTGCGCCGCCTCGGCCTCGGCGCCGTAGACGAGGTCCAGGTTGAAGTCGCGCTCGTGCGGGGCCAGCGCGTGCGCGATGAGCACCTGCTGCAACTCGTCCATCAGGAACGTCTCCTCGCCGTAGAGGAAATAGAGCGGCTTGAAGTTCCGATGGCGGAAAGCCGTGTCCAACTGCTCGTACGTAAGGCCGGTCCTGGACATGGGCGGGGTTGGAGGATGAAGGCGAGCGCGCCGCTGCACCCGACAGCGGCGTCGGCGCTTCTCTAACGTATAACAACGGCGCCAGTAATGCGCGGCCCCGGTGGGGAAAAAGGTAAAAAAGTTGGACGAATCGCCCGGCGTCGGCGCGGTCTACT
>JBFGTT010000508.1:0-3350 GCA_041565995.1 Rhodothermales bacterium | reverse complement strand
TCAGACCAGGGAATCGGCATCAGGTGGGCGGCGGTGTGCCGGAAGTAGGCGAGCCATTGCGCCGAGGTTTGCAGAAAGAGGCGAGGCGGCGCGTCCGGCAAGCGTCCGTTGGTCGAATGGCCCTGGCTGAAGGCGTGCATAGATTCCCGTTTTGATGAAAGGAGGAGAAGAGGCGTGACGCATCACGCGGGGCTGAGCACCCTGCCGAAGCGGCGCTCGCGGTGGTGGAATGCCTCGACGGCGGCCTGCAGCGCCGCCTCGTCGAAGTCGGGCCACATGCAGCCGGTGAAGTAGAGTTCGGCGTAGGCGCATTCCCAGAGCAGGAAGTCGCTCAGGCGTTGTTCGCCGCCGGTGCGGACGAGCAGGTCCACGTCGGGCGCGGTCTCCTCGGCGCGGTAGGCCCTGCCGAGCGCCCGCGCAAAGTCCGCGCGGGTGGGAGGCCGGTCCTCCGGTAGCAGGCGAGCGGCGCGCAGCATCGCGTCGCGGGCGGAGTAGTCGAGGGCCAGGCGCACATGGAGGGTGCGGCCCCCGGCGGTCCGGGCTTCGGCGGCTTCGACGGCGCGGCGCACCGCCGCCGGCAGCCGGTCGCGTCGCCCGATGACGCTGAGGCGGACGCCGTGGCTGCGGCAGCGCTCGGCCTCGGCAGGCAGGAGCGTGCGCAAGAGGCGCAGCAGGGCGCGCACCTCGGCGGGCGGACGCCGCCAGTTGTCCGACGAGAAGGCGTAGAGCGTCAGCAGCGAGATGCCCAGCGGCGGGGCGGCCTCCACCACGCGCCGCACCGCCTCGACGCCCGCGCGGTGCCCCGCCGTGCGCGAGAGGCCGCGCGCCGTGGCCCAGCGCCCGTTGCCGTCCATGATGATCGCCACGTGCAGGCCGTCGGCGGTGCCGTTTGTTAAAGCGCTTTGCATCGCAAAGTGAGTCGGGTAAAAAATTTTGGTAAGCGAGAAGGAGGCCGCCGTCCGAGGCTCGCTCAGGCCAGCGACACGCCGGGCCGCTCGGTCCACAGGCGCCAGACGGTGAGGGTGCCCTGCCCGATCATCAGCAGGTTGATCATGACGGCCCAGGCTTCGAGGTCGCCCGTCACGGCGGCCAGGTGGAGGGTCCAGACGGCGCCCGCCGCGCCGAAGACGAGCAGCCCCAACGCGCCGAGGAGCAGCAGCGCGGTACGGGCGCCGGGCTGCTCCGTCGCGCGCAGGTACAGCCCCGTCAACACGCCCACGGCCACCACGAGGGCGGCGACGCCGAGCCGGGAGCCGATCCACCACGCCGGGCCTTCAGGCTGGATGGCAATGTGGACGATGACGAGCAGCGCGCCCAGCGTGGTCAGCCCCGCCAGCAGCGCGATGGTGTACTTGATCAGGGTGTTCAGCATGACGTTTCCGCCAGGTGTCGTTCGTGTGTTTAGCCCTCGCGGGCCAGTTGGATGATGCGTTCCATCTGGTCGAGGTACGCTTCGAGGGCCTGCCGTCCGGCTTCGGTCAGGCGGTATTCCGTCTTCGGCGTGCGACCCTCGAACGACTTGAGGCAGGCCACGTAGCCGGCGTCTTCGAGCTTGCGCGCGTGTACGCTCAGGTTGCCGTCGGTGGTGTCGAGCAGCCGCTTGAGGTCGTTGAAGCTGAGCGCCTCGCCGGCGGCCAGCGCGCTGACGATGCCCAGGCGGATGCGCTCGTGGATGAGGCGATCCAGCTCGCGAGGAAACACGGCGGCGGCTCGTGCCTCAAGCCCGATGCGGGTGCTCTCTCCGGTTCGATTATCCGCCATAGTTCCTCGCGATGAGTAGCCCGAAGCCGACGTGCAGCCCGCCGAAGCCGGCAGCCAGCAGCACGTTGCCCCAGGCCAGCGGCACGAAGAGCGCCGCCGTGCCCAGCATCATGAAGCCGACGCCCATCAGCGGGACGGCCCTCACCGAGAAGGCGCCGCCGGTGACGGTGCCCGCGCCGTAGAGCAGCAGCCAGAGCGCCGGCAGCAACGCCACCTCGCCTAGCTGCCACACGGCGGCGGTCAGCAGCAGGCCCGCTACCATCGGCGGCAGCAGGCTCAGCAGGTACTTGCGCCCCGGCCCCGAACGCAGCGAGACGCCGCCGCGCCGCGCCTTGCGCCAGAGCGCCACGCTGCCCAGGACGATAGCCAGCGCCGCCTCCAGGAGCCACGTCGCCAGCCAGGCCGCCGGCGTGGCTTGCAGCCCGGCTATCAGGGCGGCGGCCAGTGCCGTGGTGCCCATCACCACGATGCCCCAGCCGGGCACGGCGGTGAACGAGCCGGAGCGTTCCATCATCTCCCGGATGAAGCGCAGATGCTCGGTGGCCCGGACTTCGGGCGCCGGGTGCTCGGGCACGTGCGGCCTCACGGGCGGTCGGTCTTTGCGCATGCGGTAGTGGCTGACTTAAAGCACTTTATAGCGCAAAGTAGAAGAAGTTCCTGGAAATGTCAAGCGGCCCGGTGGAAAAAAAGAACGGGGCGGAAGAAGGGCCGGCTCCCCCGCCCGTGCCAGGCCCATGTCTCGGCGGGCGTAGCCAGCTGCCTCACGCATCGGGTGAGGGGTAAGACGATTCCGAAAACTCTACAGTACGCGGATCCTCCATGCGTCGCGAAGCATCCATAATTTCCAGCCCCACCAGGTTGCCCTGCTCGTCGTAGTCCAGGATAACACCCGGTTTGTCTTCATCACTCTCGTAGACGGGCGCGCCGCTGAAGGATACGCGTAGCACGTCTACTTCCGCGTCGTAGGTGACTTTCATGAGGGTCTCCAGTACTTCTGGATTTTGCTCGTCCGGTAAACCGTGACGACGAGGGGTGGATCCACATCTTCTGCTACGATGACACGCACCAGAAAGATGTTTCCTGAAAAGTCAACCCGTGATTGGTAGGCTTTCTTACCGCCGTGTGTCTCGATCACCTGCTCGGGAGCTTGCAGTACCGATTCGAGCACGTGGGCCGGAATAGAACGGCGTTTAGTTCATCTTGTGCGTGTTGCGAGATTCGAAATCGCATGGCACATCGAACATGCAGGATTACCCCACCCGCGCCAGGCCCATCCCTCGGCGGGCGTAGTAGCGCTCGTAGTAGGCGCGGAGCGCGGCATGTTCGTCGGCGCGCAGGTGCGGGTCGCGCTTGAGCAGTTCGAAGGCGGCCTGGCGAGCGCGCACGAGGATGGACTGGTCCTGCGTCAGGTCGGCGATTTTGAGATCGGGCAGGCCGCTCTGGCGCGTGCCGAAGAAGTCGCCGGCGCCGCGCAGGCGGAGGTCCATCTCGCTGATCTGGAAGCCGTCGTTGGTCTGGACCATGGCCGCGAGGCGCTGTTCGGCGTCCGGGGAGCGGCGGTAGTCGGCCATGAGGATGCAGTAGCTCTG
>JBFGTT010000507.1:0-3367 GCA_041565995.1 Rhodothermales bacterium | reverse complement strand
TCGTCCTGGTAACGGCCCGTCCGCTTGAGGTCCTCGGCGCTGCGTCCGAAGCCCTTCGGCCCCGCCGGGCTGACGAACGACTCGGCGAAGGCCCGCTTGAGATCCGGCACCTGGATGCGGTCCTGCGGGCGCTTCGGCCCGGCCACGCTGGGCACGACGTCGGCCAGGTCCAGTTCGAGCACGTCCAGAAATTCGGGTTCGGGCGTATCGTCGGTGAGGAAAAGGCCCTGCTCCTTCGTGTAGCGCTCAACCATCTCGACGAGCACCTCGTCGCGCCCGGTGCGGCGCAGGTAGTTGAGCGTCTCCCGGTCAATCGGGAAAAAACCCATCGTGGCGCCGTATTCGGGCGACATGTTGCCGATAGTGGCGCGGTCGGGCACGCTGAGGCGGGCCACGCCGGGTCCGAAGAACTCGACGAAGCGGCCCACGACGCCGTAGCTGCGCAGCATCTGCGTGACCGTCAGCACCAGGTCCGTGGCCGTGGCGCCTTCGCGCAACGCGCCGGTGAGGCGGAAGCCGACGACTTCGGGCATGAGCATGTAGATGGGCTGGCCCAGCATCACCGCCTCGGCCTCGATGCCGCCGACGCCCCAGCCCAGCACCCCCAGGCCGTTGATCATCGTCGTATGGCTGTCGGTACCCACGAGCGAGTCCGGGTAGGCCACCTCCAGGCCGTCTTCGGGGCGCGTCCAGACGCAGCGGGCCACGTATTCGAGGTTGACCTGGTGGCAGATGCCGCTGGCCGGAGGCACGACGAAGAAGTTGTCGAACGCCTGCTGGCCCCAGCGCAAAAACTCGTAGCGCTCGCGGTTGCGCTTGAACTCGATTTCGGAGTTGAGCTGGAGCGCCTCCGGGATGCCGAAGTGGTCCACCTGCACCGAGTGGTCGATGATGAGGTGGACGGGCACGCGCGGGTTGATGGCGTCGGGGTGGCCGCCCAGGCGGGCCATCGCCGAGCGCATCGCCGCCAGGTCGACGACGGCCGGGACGCCCGTGAAGTCTTGCAAGAGCACGCGGGCGGGCATGAAGGGAATCTCCTCGCGGGCGGGCGCCTTGGGATCGTACTGCGCCAGGCGCCGGACGTCGTCCTCGGTGACGGCGAAGCCGTCGCACTCGCGCAGCAGGGCTTCGAGCAGGATGCGGATGGAGAAGGGCAGCCGCTTGATGTCAAAGCCGAGATCGGCCAGGCGGTCGAGGCGGTAGAGGTAGGCCGCGCCGACCCCCGTCTCGAAGGTGTCGCGTGCGCCGAAGGGGTCTTTTTTGCGGACGGGCGTTCCGTGGCTCATATCAGAAAAAGGTCAGGGGTTGACGTGGAAAAATCAGGGTACGCGGTGGCACGTTAAGATACCGTTCGGCGGGCATTTTTGTTTGCGAAAAGGCTGTCCCAGCAGCCGACGCGCCGCTGCACGGGGTGAAAAACGAATGAAGCGCCGCTGCTCGTGGGATGCAGAGCTGCAGCGCCTGGCGGGCCGGCGTGCACCGCCGTATATTGGCGCCCCTCGCCGGAACCGGGGCCGCCGCCGCCTCGTTTTCAGCGGACGCATCGGGGCTATAGCTCAGTTGGTAGAGCGCCTGAATCGCACTCAGGAGGTCAGCGGTTCGAATCCGCTTAGCTCCACTCCCCCCAAAGTGCCCCCTACGCTACGTACGGGGCACTTTTTTGTTCATACCTCACCTCCTCCCGGAACTTCCAACGCCGACCGGTCCCACCGCCCCCACACGCACATCCATCCAGGGCCGTGCTGCTCGCCAGGCTACCCCAGCCTACCTGCACCTCAGCCAGGCATTCGTCATCGCCAAAGATACGCCTGGCCAGGTCCGGTGACTGAGATGGGTTTTCCCCGTCCAGAAAAACAACCACCGGGCAGCCAACGTATATCAAACCGGACTCGACCGAAGCATGCAACCCGAACCGGCACCGATCCGGTCGCCGGCGCTTGAATACCCGGGCACCCCCGTAACAACGGACTGCTCCGCAGGGCTGTCCTAATTCTTAACAGACGGACAGGGCGGGGTATCCCATCTTGTAAGGCAACGTTGCGGCGCTGCGCCGGCCTGCTTTCAACGCCTTCACACACCGAGATGCCCATGCATCGCCTACTGCTCCTGCTCCTGGTGCTCACCCCCTGCACGGCCGCCCGCGCCCAGGTGCCCGCTGAAGCAGCCAAGGCGTTCGACGTGTTCATCGACTGCCAGACCCGCCGTTGCGACTTCGACCACTTCCGCCGCGAGATCACCTTCGTCAACTACGTCCGCGACCGGCAGGACGCCGACGTACACGTGCTCGTGACCACCCAGCGCACGGGCGGCGGCGGCATCGAGTTCACGCTCGCCTTCATCGGCCTCGACGGCTTCCAGGGCATCGACGAGACGCTCCGCTACGTCTCCGAACCGACGGCCACCGACGAGGAGATCCGCGCCGGGCTGACGCAGACCATCCAGGCCGGCCTCGTCCGCTACCTCAGCCGTACGCCCCAACTCAACAACCTGCGCTTCAGCTACCAGACGCCCACAGCCGGCACGACCGCCGCCGAGACCGCTGCCGAGGACGACCCCTGGAACTTCTGGATCTTCCGCACCAGCGCCCGCGGCTTCCTCAGCGCCGAGTCTCAGCAGGATCGCTACAACGTCTCCGGTTCGTTCTCGGCCGACCGCGTCACCGAGTTGTGGAAGATCAACCTGGGCACCTACGGCAACTACAGCGAAAGCAACTTCGAGATCGACGACTCGACGTCGATCACTAACGAACAGACGAGCTACGGCGCCGACGGCCTCGTCGTGCGGAGCCTGGGGGCGCACTGGTCCGCCGGCGCCACGGCCGGCGCCTCGCATTCCACGTTCCGCAACAACGATCTCACGCTGCGCTTCGCCCCTGCCCTCGAGTACAACATCTTTCCCTACGACGAGTCCACGCGGCGGCAATGGACCTTCCTCTATGAGATCGCCCTCCTCCACTTCGACTACATCGAAGAGACAATCTTCCTCAAGTCTCGGCAGACGCTCGTCAGCACCTCGCTCTCGAGCGCGCTACGGATCCAGCAGCCCTGGGGCTCGGTCGAGACAGCCCTCCAGGGCTCGGTGTATCTGCACGACCTGGAGCAGTTGCGACTCGACCTCTTCAGCGAGTTGGAGGTGCGCCTCTTCCGCGGCCTCTCGCTCGACCTCTTCGGCAGCGTCGCCCTCGTCCGCGATCAGCTCTTCCTGCCCGCCGGCGGGGCCTCGGAAGAAGACATCCTGCTGCGCCGCCGCGCCCTCGCCACCGACTTCGAGATCTTCGGCTCGGTCGGGCTCAGCTATACCTTCGGCTCCCGCTTCACCAACGTCGTTAACCCTCGCTTCAACGGCGGCGGGCGGCGGTTCTTCTAGC
>JBFGTT010000506.1:0-3367 GCA_041565995.1 Rhodothermales bacterium | reverse complement strand
GCTGACGGCCTTGAGCCGCTCGACGAGCTTCCGCACGATCCACGGATGCACCGAGTTCTCCGGCTCCTCGATCAACAGCAGCGACGTCCGGGGATCGGCGGCGGCCACGAGGATCGCCAGCGCCTGAATCGTGCCGTCGGAGATTTCGTCCACGTTCCACGCGCGTCCAAATCCTTCCTCCTCGAAGAATAGCCCCAGCGTCTTGGTGTGGAGGTACTGGAGAGAGATCTGATTCAATCCCTGGAGGATGTCCTGCATGTCCGCAACCACTTGCTTCCACGCTTTGGAGTGGTTTTTCTGGAGCCATTCGATCAGCGCTGGAAGATTCTTGCCCCAACGGCTCAGTTCCGGGTTGGGCGTCGGCGCGCTCGGTTCGCGGCAGGATTGGGGAGAGAACTGGTGAATACGGAATCGGGAAATGGTAGAACTAAACTCCCTGAAGAAGAAGTAGGGGGACTCAAGCACACGAAAGCCTTTCAGGAAAAGGCTCTGTTCACCGATTCTTTCTTCCTCAATCATATTATAGCGAGACACGCTCTCTTGAACGCCTGCGCTGATTCCTCCTGGGTCACCGATTCCCCACGGCATCAGAGGTAACGTGTCAAGAGTTCCGTTCGAGGCCCTGAAGATGCGTATCCCGTCTTCAGGTTGTCCATTTGTATGCATGTCTGATGGAAACCAAGAAATCGTAAAGTTTTCCTGGGTCACTTTGAAATTAGCTCTGATACCCGTTCTCTCTGCCTGGATCGAGAAAACGTGAGTCAACTCGACCAAGTCATTCTTATTAATATCGTAAGATTCAAGTATTTGTGAGAAGATGCTGTCTGTGCTTTCGGTTACATGAATCGTCACTTCAAAATCAATCGCCGCCGTCGTTCTGTGTTTTTTCCGAAAGGCGATATTCTCGTAGCCGCCTTTGCGCGCGATGGCAGCTTCCAGGCCGTGCTCGTACACCTCCGAGAGAAAATGCACGGCGTCGGCGAAGTTCGACTTGCCGGAGGCGTTGGGGCCGATGAGCGCCGTGAAAGGCTCCGGCGTGAAGCACACGTTCCGCAGCGACTTGTAATTATGGATCGCCAGCTTCTTGAGAAACATGTCGGCGCCTGTCCAGCGTGATCGATTCTTGTCCGGAGAATCTAACGTCTACGGTGCTCAGAAGCTTCTCCAAAATCACATTTGAGGAAAAGACACGCCGTTCCCCTAAACCGCCAATTGCTCCGCCAGTGCCTCCCACTCGGCGTAGAGCGCGGCGAGTTCTTCCTGGACGGCTTCGTAGGCCGCCGTGGTGCCGCGCGCGCGGTCGGCGTCGGCGTAGAGCGCCGGGTCGGTGAGGGCGGCTTCGAGGGTGGTTTTGTGCTCTTCCTTTTCGAGGATGACGGCTTCGGTCCGGTCGTAGAGCGCGCGGAGTTGATGCGGGGTGAGGCCGTCGTAGCCGTCGGCCCGGCCGTCCTGGAGGGCGCGGTAGCGTTGGTTGCGCGCCTCGGCCTCGCGGCGTTTTTGCGCCTTTGTCTTCGGCCCGCCGGTGCGCGCGGGCTGCTCGGACGGCGCAGCGGGGACCTCGGCGGCGGCTTCCTCCGGCTGCGCCAGCCGCCCGGCGGCGCCGTGCTGAAGCGACCACTGGTACTCCGAGTACGTGCCCCGGTAGACGCGCACCTGCCCGCCGCCGACGTGCCAGACCGTGTTGGCTACCTGGTCGAGGAAGTGCCGGTCGTGGCTGACGACGACGAACGAGCCGGCGTACTGCTTCATCGCCTCGATCAGCACCGCCATCGATTGGATGTCGAGGTGGTTGGTCGGCTCGTCGAGCAGGAGGAAGTTGGCCGGGTGCAGGAGGGTGCGGGCCAGCGCTACGCGGCTCTTCTCGCCGCCCGAGAGCACGCCCGTCCGCTTGAAGACGTCGTCGCCGGTGAAGAGGAAGGCGCCGAGCATCGTTCGGAGCTGCGTCTCGGTCTGCCCGCGCGCGACTTCTTTGAGCGATTCGAGCACGGTCAGGTCCGGGTCGAGCGTGTCGGCCTGGTGCTGCGCGAAGAACGTCACGTCCACGTGGTAGCCCACCTCGCGCGTGCCCTCGAAGGGTTCGACGCCGTGGAGGATGCGCGCCAGCGTGGACTTGCCCGCGCCGTTCTTGCCCACCAGGGCGATCTTGTCGCCGCGCTCGACGAGGAGCGGCCCGGCCCGGTCGAAGACGCGGACGGTGCCCTCCGGCGTGTCGTACGTCTTGGAGAACGCCGACAGTTTGAGCACTTCGCGGCCCGACCGGCGCGGCGCGGGGAAGCGGATCTTGATCTGCGCCTCGTCGGCGGGCGGCGGCGGGATCCGTTCCAGCTTCTCGAGCATCTTGACCCGGCTCTGCACCTGCCGCGCCTTGGTGGCCTTGTACCGGAAGCGCTCGATGAAGCGCTCGGTGTCGGCGATCTGCTTCTGCTGGTTTTCGTAGGCGGCCCGCTGGAGTTCGCGCCGCTGCGCGCGTTCTTCGAGGTAGAACGTGTAGTTGCCCGCGTACTCGGTGATCCGCCCGCGCATCAACTCGGCGATGGCCGTCACCATGCGGTCGAGGAAGTAACGGTCGTGCGAGACGATGACGACGGCGCCGGGATAGCCCTTGAGGTAGCCCTCCAGCCAGTCGATGCTGACGATGTCGAGGTGGTTGGTCGGCTCGTCGAGCAGCAGGAAGTCCGGCTCGCGCAGGAGGATCTTGGCGAGGGCCACGCGCATGCGCCATCCGCCGGAGAAGGTGTGCATGGGGCGCTCCAACTCGTCCGGCTCGAAGCCCAGGCCGGTCAGGACGGCCTCGGTGCGGGGGCGGACCAGGTGGGCTTCGCGGGCGACGAGTTCGGCGTGGACGCGCTCGAGGGCGTGCAGCAGCTTTTCGTAGGGGGCGCCGGCGTGGTCCGGCTCGGCGTCGAGTTCGCGGGTGATGCGGTGTTCTTCGGCTTGCAGGGCCAGCACTTCGTCGAAGGCCGTCATCGCCTCCTCGACCACCGGGCGATCCGAGGCGTTTTCCTGGGCGTCTTGCGCCAGGTAGCCGACGCTCGTACCGCCGGGCATCGCCACGGTGCCGTCGTCGGGCGCCTGCTGCCCGGCCACGAGGCGCAAGAGCGTCGATTTGCCCGCGCCGTTGGGGCCGATCAGCCCGATGCGCTGGCCTGGCTTGAGGGTCCACGTCAGCCCGTCGAGCACGCGCTGCCCCCCGAAGGCGACGGCTATGTTGTTGAGTTGGATCACGAGAGGATGGTGACGCGCATCGGGCCGGTGTATCGTTCAAAGTCGGCCCGGTTCGTCGTGTAGATGTCCGTACAGCCGACGTGTTCGAGCGAGGCGGCGATCAGGGCGTCGGCCATGTGCAGGCCCATGCCGTGTCGGATCG
>JBFGTT010000505.1:0-3376 GCA_041565995.1 Rhodothermales bacterium | reverse complement strand
CGCTGGCCCTCGTGCAGGCCGTCTATCTCTTCCAGAAACACGCGCCGGCGCGCGCCCGCAAAGACGCCCCCGCACAGGCCGCCGGCTACCGGCTCTACGGCGGCCTCGTCGGCGCGCTGCTGCTGCTCGTCGTCGCCGACGCGCTCTACTTCGGCTCGCTCGAAAAGGCGCCCGCCGCCGAGGAGGTCCCGCTGGTGACCGAAGCGCGCGACATCGACGTGGCGGCCACCTGCCTCTTCGACGACAGCAAGCCCGTCTTCGCCAACTTCGAAATGCTGGTCGATCCCGAAGACCCCTTCAAGGGCAACCCCGACGCCCCGGTGACCATCATCGAATACTTCGATCCCAACTGCCCGCACTGCAAGACGGCCTATCCCATCCTCAAGACCGTCGCGGCTACGTCGCCGGAAGAGGCGCGCGTGGTCTACAAGCCCGTAGCCATCATCGGGCAGCAGTCGGTGGCGCAGGTGGCGGCGCTCTACGCGGCGGCGGAGGCAGGCAAGTTCTTCGAAATGCTCGAACTCCAGTTCGCCAACCAGCAACCCGCCCAGGGCAACTCGATGGAGGAACTGCGCCGCTTCGCCCGGCAGATCGGCATGGACGACGCCGAGATGGCCCGGCAAATCCGCGACGGCGCCTACCGCGACGCCATGCAACGCGACAACCGCATCTTCCGCGAACTCGGCTTCACGAGCGTCCCGACGATCATCTTCGACGGGCACACGGTGGCCTCCCGCTCGCGCTACGTCGAGTGCTTCAACTACTTCCTCGACCAGGCACGCTCCGAGGCAGCCCCCGCCGCAGACACCGCCACCGCCCCCGACGCCTCCTGAGCGCGCAAGACCGCCTTCGGATGACGCCGGACGACCGGCGCCCAGGTGATCGTCGTTCGTCCACCGTCCGCACTCCCATCCCCCCACACGCCCAAACCCGGCCCGCCCGCCGGATTCAAGCGGTTTTCTCGCTCCACCCGGTACGCCGCGGTTGTACGGTGCACGATTTTTCGTACCTTCGAAGACGAGCGCCGCGCGCCCTCTCGTGCCCTTCCCAACCCTAACCCGCAGAACGTGCCCATGAGCGTTGTGCCGCAGGTGGAACGTCTCGCGCAGACGGACCTCGACGAACTCTCGATCAACACCATTCGCTTCCTCGCCGTCGATGCGGTGCAACAGGCCGACAGCGGCCATCCCGGCCTGCCCATGGGCGCCGCCCCCATGGCCTACGTGCTCTGGACGCGCCACCTCAAGCACAACCCGCAGGATCCCGCCTGGCCCGACCGGGACCGCTTCGTGCTCTCGGCGGGCCACGGCTCGATGCTGCTCTACGCCCTGCTGCACCTGACCGGCTACGACCTGCCCATCGAGGAACTGCAACACTTCCGGCAGTTCGGCAGCAAGACGCCCGGCCACCCGGAGAGCCACCTGACGCCCGGCGTCGAGACCACCACCGGACCGCTCGGGCAGGGCTTCGCCAACGGCGTCGGCATGGCCATCGCCGAACGCTTCCTGGCCGCCCACTTCAACCGCCCCGGCTTCCCCGTCGTCGACCACTACACCTACGCCATCGTCTCGGACGGCGACCTGATGGAGGGCATCTCGCACGAGGCGGCCTCGCTGGCCGGCCACCTGGGCCTGGGCAAGCTGATCTATTTCTACGACGACAACCACATCTCCATCGACGGCCCCACCGACCTGGCCTTCACCGAAGACCGGGGCCTGCGCTTCGAAGCCTACGGCTGGCACGTGCAACACGTAGAGGACGGCACCGACCGGGCCGCCATCGAGGCGGCGCTGGCGCGGGCACAGCAGGTGACGGACCGACCCTCCATCATCATGGTCCGCACCGTCATTGGCTACGGCAGCCCCAACAAGGCCGGCACCGCCGGCGTCCACGGCGAACCGCTGGGCACAGACGAAGTCCGCCTGAGCAAGGAAAACCTCGGCTGGCCCATCAACCCGCCATTCTTCGTGCCCGACCGGGTCCGCGCCCACTTCCGCAAGGCGCTGGAACGGGGCGCGCGGCAACAGGCCGAGTGGGACGACCTGCTCCGCCGCTACCGCGCCGAACACCCCGCCCTGGCCGCGCAGTTCGACGCCTGGCACGCCGGCACGCTGCCCGAAGGCTGGGACGCCGACCTGCCCGTCTTCGAGGCCGGCACCAGGCTCGCCTCGCGGGCCGCCAGCGGCAAGGTGCTCGAAGCCCTCGTGCCCGCCCTCGGCAACCTCGTCGGCGGCTCGGCAGACCTGACGCCCTCCAACAAGACCCGCACGAAGACGCACGAGGATTTTCAGAAAGACCACCCCGGCGGCGGCTACCTCCGCTTCGGCGTGCGCGAACACGGCATGGCCGGCGTCTCGAACGGCCTCGCCCTGCACGGCGGCCTGCGGCCCTACTGCGCCACGTTCCTCATCTTCAGCGACTACCTGCGCCCCTCGCTGCGCCTGAGCGCGCTCATGCACGCCCCCGTCATCTACGTCTTCACGCACGACTCCATCGGCCTCGGCGAAGACGGACCGACGCACCAGGCCGTCGAGCATTACATGGCCCTGCGCGCCATCCCCAACCTGACCTTCATCCGCCCCGCCGACGCCAACGAGACCGCCCAGGCCTGGCGCGCGGCGATCCTGCGCACCGACGGCCCGACGGCGCTGGCGCTCACCCGGCAGGGCCTCCCCACACTCGACCGCGCCACGATGGCTCCCGCCGACGGCCTGCTCCGGGGCGCCTACGTCCTCAGCGACAGCGACGGCACGCCCGACCTGATCCTCCTGGCCTCCGGCAGCGAGGTGCACCTGGCCGCCGAAGCCGCCGACGTGCTGCGCGCCGAGGGCGTCGCCGTGCGCGTGGTCAGCATGCCCTCCTGGGAACTCTTCGCCGCGCAGCCGCCGGCCTACCGCCAAAGCGTGCTGCCGCCCTCCGTAAAAAAACGCCTGGCCGTCGAAGCCGGCGTCACGCTCGGCTGGCACCGCTACGTCGGCGACGAAGGCGACGTGCTGGGCCTCGACCACTTCGGCGCCTCGGCCCCCGGCCACGTCCTCTTCGAACAGTTCGGCTTCACCGTCGAAAACGTCGTGGCGAAGGCGCGGGCGCTGCTGGCGTAGACGCGGCCTGTGACGACGACGGACGAACGACGACGGACGATCTGGCCCCTACCCGGTCGTCGTTCCTCCGCTGTCATAAAGGCCATCTCGCTATGGTAGCGATGCGCGGCAAACTTCCCCCTGGAAGCGCTGTAATATCAACGCTCTGAAAAAGCTGAGCAAGCTTGCCCGCGTGTCATCCCGAACGAACGTGAGGGATCCCCGTCGGTAAAACCAGGCATCCATGGAATCGCTGGGGATCCCTCCTCCCTGCAGTCGTCGCGATGACACGGCTT
>JBFGTT010000504.1:0-3387 GCA_041565995.1 Rhodothermales bacterium | reverse complement strand
GTCGAAGAGGTGGCCTGGCAGCAGTTGCGCAACGGCGAGATGGCTGCCTTCCTGGTGGGCGAAGCCCTGCTGGCCCGCCGCTTCTTCCACGCCAACGGGCTGCACCACCTGCGCCCGGCCGACCGCCACTACACCGAAGAAACCTTTCCGCCCGGCGATCCAGGTTGCCACGTCGCCGGGCGCGTCATCGGGCTGATGCGGCGGCTCTGACCGCCCGGTTGCCTCGCGCGTCGCCTTTCGTCAGAGGCGCGTCCACGCCCTGTGCAGCAGCCTCGGGTGCGGCCTGCGCTCGTCGAGGCGCCGCAAGCCCAGGTCGCGCGCCATCTGCCGGGCCTGCCGGAACTCGTCCGGGGTGAGGCGGCGGTTGATCTCGGGAAACGTCTGGGCGTTGACTTTGCCGGCGGGGTAGTACTGATCCATCAGGTTGACGTAGGTGTCGGGCCCCAACTCGTAGGCGATCCAGGTGAGGATGGCGCGGGTCTCGTCCAGGCCGCCGGGCATGACGAGGTGGCGCACGAGCAGGCCGCGCCGGGCCAATCCGTCGGCATCGAAGGTCAGGCCGCCTACCTGCCGGTGCATCTCCTTGATGGCGGCGCAGGCGGCGGCCGGGTAGTCTTCAGCCTTCATGTAGGTGCGGCTGCGCTCGGGACTCCAGTACTTGAAATCCGGCATGTAGATGTCTACGACGCCGTCCATGAAGGCCAGGCTCTCCATCGAATCGTAGGCGCTGGTGTTGTAGACGATGGGCAGCGCGAGACCCTGCTCGACGGCCTCGGCGACGGCTTCGAGCACCTGCGGCGCCACGTGCTCGGGCGTGACGAAGTTGATGTTGTGACAGCCGCGCCCCTGGAGTTCGAGCATCATGCCGGCGATCTCTTCGGGCCGCCGGCCCGGCGGCGAGTCTTCCCGCCCCGGCTTGATCCCCCAGCTGATTTCCCAGTTCTGGCAAAACTGGCACCGGAGGTTGCAGTGGCCGAAGAAGATGGTGCCGGAGCCGTTCCATCCGCGCAGGCAGTCCTCTTCGCCGAAGTGCGGGAAGTAGCTGCTGACGACGGCGTAGCGGCCCGTCTTGCAGGCGGCGTAGCGGTCTTCGAGCCGGTTGACGCCGCAATCGCGGGGGCAGGCCCGGCAGTCGGCCAGCGTGGCGACGGCCCGGCGGGCGCGCTCGCGCAGCACGCGTCGGCTCAGGGCGAGGTAGGCGGGGCGGAACATGGGAGCGAGGGAGGCTGGTCCCACGAGGGCATCTTTTCGTGATACCTTGCGGCTGCGCCGATGGTTCGGCCTGCCGCGCCGGTTGTCCTTCCAGGCGCGCGTGCTTAGCTTGGGCGTGCCGCGCGTCGCCGCCGCGCCCGCGTTGCAGGACGGCTTTTCCTCAGCCAAACCCTCCGCTCCCATGTTTCGAAAAAGACTCCTTCATCCCCTGGTCATCCCTGGCATGGCGCTGCTGCTCGGCGCCGTGAGCGTCGACAGCCTGGCGCAGCCGGCGTGGAAGGCGCACGACCTGAACCGGCCCCGGCCCCCGGCGGTGACGCCGGCGCCGCCGCAACTGCCCGTCCCGCCGCCCTCCGACGCCCTCGTGCTCTTCGACGGCGATGACCTCTCGCAGTGGGAAGCCACCGACGGCTCGCCTACCGGGTGGATCGTCGAGGACGGGGCGATGATCTCGGTCGCCGGCGCCGGGTACATTCAGACCAAACAAGGCTTCGGCGACGTGCAACTGCATGTCGAGTGGGCCGCGCCCGTGCCGCCGCAGGGCGAGAGCCAGGACCGGGGCAACAGCGGCGTCTTCCTGATGGGCCGCTACGAAGTGCAGGTGCTCGACTCGTACCAGAACGAGACCTACGCGGACGGGCAGGCCGCCGCCGTCTACGGCCAGTATCCGCCGCTGGTCAACGTCGCCCGGCCGCCGGGCCAGTGGCAGAGCTACGACATCATCTTCCGCCGGCCCCGCTTCAACGAGGCCGGCGGCCTGGTGCAGCCGGCCCGCCTCACCGTGCTGCACAACGGCGTGCTGGTGCAGGATTGCGTCGAACCCTGGGGGCCGACGATGTGGCTCCAGGCCCTCCCCTACCAGCCCCACCCGGAACGCCTGCCGCTGGCCCTTCAGGACCACGGCAACCCCGTCCGCTTCCGCAACATCTGGCTGCGCGAACTGCCCGAAGCCGAAGAGGCCGGGCCGCCGCCGGACGCCTACGCCCGGGCAGGCATCACGCTGCCGACCGACGTGCTCGACCGCTACACGGGGCGCTACGGCACCTACACCATCCGCCGCGCAGGCGACCACCTGGAGGCGCACTTCTACGGGCCGCAGTCGCTCGAACTCGTCGCCCTCTCGCCCGAAACGTTCGTGCTGGCCCACACCGCAGGCACCCTGGATTTCGACCTCGACGCCGAGGGCGTGCCCACGGGCGTGACGTTCCGCCTCGGCGGCAAGTCCTACCAGTTCCGGAAAGTCGAGTGATACCGGGCGCAACCATGACCGACCTGCCAACCCTGATCGGCACGCTGGGCGTGGGGCTGCTGCTCGTGGCCTTCTTCCTCAACCTCTTCCAGCGGACGACGCCGGAGAGCCTGTGGTACGTCTCGATGAACCTGGTGGGCGCGGGGCTGTCCTGCTATGCCTCCTGGCTGATCGGCTTCGTGCCGTTCGTGGTGCTGGAGGGGACGTGGGCCGTGGTGGCGGGCGTGGCGCTGGTGCGGCTGCTGCGTAAGCGGGGCGCCGCCGAAGGGTGATGATTCAGGCGAAGGCACGGCCTATCTCGGCCAGCGGCGCGTCGCCGTCGTAGCGGCCCGGCACCGTCACGGTCTGCAACTCCTGCGTGGCTCCGATCTCCGAGGTGTAGAAGCCCACCAGCGTCAGTTCTTTCATCACGGCGAAGAAGGAGCGCACGGCGGCGCCCGCCTGCCGGGTCGCCTTCGCCTCGGCCTCCAGCGCGGTCAGCAGCGCGGTTTGTTCGTCCGTCGTGCTCGCCACGAACGCCTTGCCGCCGGCGGCCTGCGCGCGGGCGTCCAGGTCCGCCAGGCCGGCCAGGAAGCGGTCGCGCTCGTCGTCGGCGTAGCCGGCGGTCAGCATCCGGTCGACGAATTCGTTGACGCGGGCGGCTCGGGCGCCGGGCGTGTCGGTCTCCGGGATGATCAACTCGGCCACGGTGGCGACGAGGTCGTCCTGCGCCGGCGTGAGCGTCTGCGGCGCATAGCGCCCCGGCGCAGCGTTGCAGCCGGCAAGCACACGCGCCGCCACCGACGACGACACCGCGCCGCCGAGCAGCAGGCCGACGAGCTTGAGGGCTTCTCGTCTATCCATCGTTCTCGCTGGTTTTCAGGCGTTGAGACGTTCACGAATCGACCAGGCGTCTTTCGCCTTCTCGTCCCCATACGTCCATACAT
>JBFGTT010000503.1:0-3398 GCA_041565995.1 Rhodothermales bacterium | reverse complement strand
TTTTACGCATCGTGCAACGTGGTTGAGGCTTCCGCCGGCGTGTACTAGAGCCGCAGGGCCAGTCTGGCGTCGTCGGGCAGGGCGCGGTAGATGGCCTTGGCGTCCTCCGGTGCGAGTTCCAGCCAGATCCACAGGGCGTGTTCGGGGGCCTGGCCCCGGGCGAGGCGGCCCGCCGAGCGCCCCGCCGTCCGGGTGCGTTCTTTCAGGCTGAAGAGGGCTTTTTTGAAGAAGCCGGTGGGGGAGGCGGGCTGGTCCACGCGGATCGAGAGGCCCCGGTCGAAGTGGAGGGCGAAGTGCGTCGGGGAGGTCTCGACGGGGATCTCCTGCGGCGGGCGGGCCTGCGCCTCGGTCGTGTCGCGCGGGGCGGTGACGACGCGCACGGGGGCCCTGGGCACGGTGGCGTCGGTGCGTTCGAGCGTGAAGGGTTGGGCCAGCCATTGGGTCAGGCGGTGCTGCCGGCGGGCGCGTTCGAGCGCCCGGCTGAGGCGGTAGCGCGCCACGGGCACCTGGCGCACCGTCACGCCCTGGATCTCCAGAAAGAGGACGCTGTCGGCCAGGTCTACTGC
Source organism: Rhodothermales bacterium (assembly GCA_041565995.1). Taxonomy (GTDB): domain Bacteria; phylum Bacteroidota; class Rhodothermia; order Rhodothermales; family JBFGTT01; genus JBFGTT01. Next base: position 2,832 of record JBFGTT010000503.1, on the reverse strand, counting down.
CAGCGTGATTTCGTCCTGTGCGGCCATCTCCAGGCGATTCTTGAGAAACGCTTCGGCCACTTTGAGCGAATCGACCAGGGCCAGGAGCCGGCGTTGCGCGGCGCGTTCTTCCGGCGGTAGTGCGGCCAGCTCGACGGCTTCGTCGGCGGGTTCGAAGGCGGGTTCGTTGAGTGCCGAGAGGGCAGGCAGCAGCACCCCCAGCGCCAGGACGAACGTGAAGGGTGTCAGCAGCATCAGCAGGAAGAAGCGCCGGGTCTCGCGGTGCGCCAGCGCGCGTTGCCAGAGGCGGAGCAGCTTTTTCATGGAAGGCGGGTTGAGGCGGGGTGGGGGCGGCTCAGTAGATGAATACCGGCGAGCCGATGCGGAGGGCGTGGTAGATGGCGGCGAGGTCGTCGTCGCCGAGGCGGACGCAGCCGTGGGTGACGGGCATGCCCAGCAGGCGCTGGTAGAGCGTGCCGTGGAGCAGGTAGCCGTCGCCGATGGCGAGCGCGTAGTCGCCCAGCACGCCGTGTTCGCGGCGCAGCGGCGAGCCAACCGGCGGCACAGGCAGCCCTTCCTCGACGAAGGCCCAGTCGGGCTTGGTCCAGACGGGATCTTCGATCTTGCGCTGGATGCGGAAGGCTCCGCGCGGCGTGTGGAAGAGCCACTCCCGGTCGTCGGCGCCCTTGAGGTGGACGTAGCTGCCCGTCGAGCAGATGCCCTCGCGGGTGAGCCGGTCGCGGTTCATCAGGCGGAACCGGTTTTCGGTGGTGCTGACGATGAGGTAGGGTCCCTGCGGGGTTCGGGCGGCGAGGCGGGCCTGGAGCCGGCGCGTGCTCTGCGCCAGCGCGCGTGCCTGCTCGTTGAGGGCGCCGGTCGCGGCGGCGGCGGGTCCGGCGGAGGGGATCAGCCACAGCACGCCTTCGCGCACGTTGGGCGCGTAGAGCATCAGCAGGAAGGCCGCGAGGAGGCCCGCGAGGCCGCCTGTGACGAACACCTGGCGGCGCGAGGGGAGCGGCGCTTCGGCGGGCGGGGGAGCCTCGGCAGGCGGGGGCGCCTCGGCGATGGACGGGTCGGCAGGCAACGGTTGCATGGCTATCTGGCGGGGAGCGGCATCGCCGTTTGCACGACCGGCTCCAGCTCTCCGGCAAAGCGCGGCGCTTCGAGCGCGCCGACGATGGTGACGGGCGTGCCCACGCGGGCTACGCGGAAGAGCGCCTCCATGTCCGGGTTGCTCAGCGCCACGCAGCCTTTGGTCCAGTTGGCGCCCCGGCCGCCCTGCCCGTGCAGTTCGATGAGGCCGCCGATGCGGGCGTCGGCGGGCAAGGCGCCGCGCCGCTTGGCTTCGGCGAAGCGCTTGCGGTCGGCGTCGTTGGGGTAGTTGATGAGCAGCGCCCGGTGGTAGATCGTCTGCCCGGCGTCGAGTTTGCGGACGACGTGGTAGCGGCCTTCGGGCGTCGCCAGGTCGCCTTCGTGGCTTTTGTCGCCGATCCATTGCGGCCCCAGTTCCACCGGGTAGGTGGCCTGGAGGCGCCCGGCCACGTAGAGGTAGCAGCGCTGGGCCATCTTGTCGACGACGATGGCCGGGGCCTTGTGGCGGGCCGACCAGGCGACGGTTTCGTCGCGCCACTGTTTCCAGGCCGGGAGGTCGGCCAGGTAGCCGCGCAGCAGTTCCGAGAGGCCGTCGTTGACGAAGTCGGCGCGGGTGGCGGCCTGCTGCACGTTGCGCGCGGCCGTCCAGTAATCTTTGCGATCCAGGGCGCGTTCGGCTTCGGCCAGGAGGCTCTCGGCGATCGAGAGGGCGGCGTGGCGGGCGCGGTTGTGGGGCAGGCCGTCGAGTTGTTGTTTGAGGGCGGCGGTCTGCTGGCGCAGGAAGGGCAGCCCGGCGGCGGCGACGGCGTAGAGCGAGTCGCGCACGTTCTGGGCGCGTGCGGCGGCGTCGTCGGCCTCGCGCGTGGCGTCGGCAGCGGCGGCGGCGGCCTGCGCGTAGTCGCGTAGGAGGAACCACCGGGCGTTTTCGTGCTGCCAGGCGGCCAGGGCGGCCTGCCAGGCGTGCTCGGCCCGCGCGAAGCTCTCGGCGGCGTAGGTGGCGGCCTCGGCGCGGCGTGCCTGCGCCAGCGCCTCGCGCGCCTGCTCGAAGGCCGGCGTCGGCGGATCCGGACGCAGCCAGACGACGGCGGCCAGGCCGGCCAGCAGCGTCAGCCCGGCGGCGGCCGTCCAGGCCCGGCGGCGAGAGGGGGTGTGATGCGGCATGAGGCGATTTTTCGATAGCGAAGGCCCCGGTCCGTCTCCGCACCCGGCGAGGGCACGGAGCGGGCCGGGGCCTGCTTCACGCAAGAAAAAGGCTGCCGGCAGCGGAGCCGCCGGGGTCGCCCCGGTTAGCTGCGGTCCGTCTTGGCGATGGCCGTCTCGAGCTCCTGGACGAGGCTGTTGGCTTTGTCGAGTGCGCTCTGGGCCAGGCTGTGCGCCGTGGCGACGTCGCCGTTCTGGAGGGCCGTCACGGCGTCGTTAAGCGTGGACTGGGCCGTGCCGGTGTCCTCGCTGATCGAGACGAGGGCCATGGTGCCTTCCTTGCCGCGCGGGGCTTTCGCCATCAGACCCTGCACGTTGGTGAGGGCCTGCTGCGCCTGCGCAATCAGGTTTTCCGTCTCCACGCGCATCGTCTCTTTGCGCTCGGCGACCTGCTCGGAGGCGCTCGCAGCGGTCTGCGAGACGAACTGGAGCAGTTGTGCGGCGTGGTCGTAGTCCCGCGAGAGGGCGAACTTGGCGTTCTGCGCCTCGATCTCGGTCTGCGCCGCCGCCAGCGAGTCCTGGGCGGCCTGGTAGAGGTCGGTCACGTAGAGGTCGGCCTGG
>JBFGTT010000502.1:0-3400 GCA_041565995.1 Rhodothermales bacterium | reverse complement strand
CGGGAGGGCATCGAGGCCGAGGGCCAGGATGTAGACGAGCTGCGCCAGGATCACCATGCCCAGCACGAAGCCCAGCACGCGCTTCCAGTCGACGTGTTCGAGCCGGGGCAGCGCCGCCAGGTTGAGCAGCATGATCACGAAGAGGAACAGCACCATGATGGCGCCTGCGTAGACCAGGATCTGGATGACCCCGATAAACTGGGCGTTGAGCGTCAGGTAGAGCGCGGCGATGCAGAAGAGGTTCAAGACCAGCCAGAGCGCGCTCGAAACCGGGTTGCGCGCGAAGAGCATCCCGAGCGCAGCGGCCACCGCCACGACGGCCAGCAAGAAAAAAAGCAGTTGCGTGAGCATGGAGACGGTGGGTCCTCCAATGGGTGGATCGAAGCAACAGGCCGCAACGACACCGGTTGAGGCAGCGCGAGAAGTTAGCCAAATCACGAAGGACCAACAAGCAAAGATCACGTTAATGCCCGCGATTTTCGCAGCCGCTTTCTCGCCCCGGCCTCCGCATGCAGCCGGCGCGAGCGCCCTCGACCCTCGAAACACCCCATCCCCCCACCCTCCTCCCCCACCCGCTTCCCCGCTCCTCAGACCATTCCGCGTGCTTTTAACTCCAGGTACTTGTTGATGGTGTTGACCGAGAGGTCTTGCGGCGGCGTCAGGATGGACTGAATGCCGTGGCGGCTCAGGTCCGCGACGATCTCGCGCTTTTCGAAGGCGAACTTTTCGGCGATGGTCTTGATGTAGACGGTCTCGGTGGCGGCGGGCGTGGAGGCCAGCAGCGCGCGCAGTTCGGTGTTTTCGAAGAAGACCGCCACGACCACGTGCTGCCGGGCCAGCAAGCGCAGGTAGGGCAGTTGCCGCTGCATCGACGTGCGCGTCTCGAAGTTGGTGAACAACAGCAGCAGGCTCCGCTGGCGCAGGTGCCGGCGCAGGTGCGCGGCCAGAAGCGCGTAGTCGGACTCCAGGAAGTCGGTCTCCAGGCGGTAGAGCACTTCCTGGATCTTATAAATCTGCCCGCTCTTGCGCTCGGCCGGCAGCAGCGCGCCGATCTCGTGGGCGAAGGTGACCAGGCCCGCCCGGTCCTGCTTGAGCAGGGCGATGTTCGAGAGCACGAGGCTGGCGTTGATGCTGTAGTCGAGCAGCGTCATGCCCTCGAAGGGCATCTTCATGACGCGGCCCATGTCGAGCACGCAGTAGACCGGCTGGGCGCGTTCGTCGCGGTACTGGTTGATCATCACGGCGCCGCGCCGGGCGGTGGCTTTCCAGTTGATGGTGCGCGGGTCGTCGCCGGGGACGTAGTCGCGCACCTGGTCGAACTCCATCGTGTGGCCGAGGCGCCGCACCTTCTTGACGCCTACTTCTTCGAGGCGGTTGGAGATGGCCAGCAGTTCGTAGCGGCGCATCTGCAGGAAGGACGGGTAGACGGGCACTTCGCGGCCCTCGTCGAAGCGGTAGCGGCGGCTGGCCAGGCCCAGCGGCGTGGCCGCGTAGACGTTGACGACGCCGAAGGCGTAGGCGCCGCGCCGGAGGGGCCGCACGCTATAGCGCACCGTCCGTTCGACGCCCGGCGGCACCCTCAGGCGGTAGGAGGCGTCGCGGATCTGAAGCTGGAAGGGCAGCTCGTCGATGAGCGTGGCGTGCAGCGGGAAGCGGTAGAAGTGGGCCAGGTGGATGCGCAGTTCGTTGTCGTCGCCGTTGGAGAGGCGGGCGGGCGTCAGGCGGCGGGCGCGCACGCCCTGGCGCACGCGGTAGAGCAGCAGCACGTCGAAGAGCGCCAGCGCGGCCAGCGCCGGCAGCGTCACGCGGGCCACCGACGCCAGCGGCGGCGCGAAGTGTCCCAGCACGAAGAGCACCGCCACGGCGCCGAGCGCCGCGAAGAAACGCCGCGTCAGGTAGAGCGATTTGAGGAAGGCCATGGCGGGATGCGGCGTGTCGCAAGCTCGGCGCAATCCTTCCAAGATCCGCAATCGACGATCCGCAATCCAGTCACCGCTTCACTTCGACGACCAGGTAGCGCGAGATCTTCCAGAACGCCTCGGCGTCGTGAATCGCGAGGTAGACCGCCGCGCCGCGCCGCTCGAAGGCGTAGAGCGAGGCGCTGTTGCGGTGGTGCGAGAGGATCTGGTAGCGTTTGAGGTGCTCGCCGACGAAGACCTCGCGCGTCTCCACCGTGGCCGCCTGGAAGTGGCGGGGGTCGAGTTCGTCGATGTGGGTGCGGCGGCCGATGCTCAGGAAGCCGCCGCGCCGGTCGATGATGCCCCGCTGCAGCAGTTCCTCCCGCGTGCCGACGACGTAGAAGGCCTGGCGCAGCTCCGTGTTTTCCTCGACCAGCTCGGTGTTGGCCTCTTTGAGTTCGGCGACGCGTCCTTGCAGGCGCCGGGCCTCTTCGCGCAGGCTCAGGATGGTCTTTTCCTGTTCCTCGACCAGGAGGTTGAGCCGTTCGATGGTGCGCGTCAGGCCCGAGTTGTCGACCGAGGGCACGCGGGCGATGCGTTGCAGTTCGGCGTGCTGGCGCCGGAGTTCTTCGCGCTGCCGTTCGCTCTCCTCGATGTAGCGTTCGATGGCGACCAGGTTGTCGTTGAGGCGTTCCTGGATGGTGCCCTGGCCTTCGCGCCAGCTCCCGGCCTCGCCGGCTTCGATGTCGAGCCGGATGCGGCGGAGCATACCTTCGCGCTCGGTGATGACGTCGAGGTGGGCCAGGGTGCGGTTGATCAGCGTGGTGTATTCTTTGAGGAACGCGTGATTGAGCCGGGCCTCCTCTTCGAGCTGCGCGTTCTGCGTCGCTATCGAATCGAGCCGTGCTTCGAGGGCGAGCGCGTGCGCGTCGGCCAGGCGCGCGCCGGCGTCGGACTTGGCGCAGCCGGCGGCCAGGAGGCCGGCGGCGCAAAGGATCAGGCAGAAGGAGCGCGTCATAACGTTTTTCGTTTGTTGACCTGTACCAGGGGGCGCTGCTGCCGTTGTTCGGGCGAGGCCAGCACCACTTTGTCCTCGCCGGCGAAGGCCACGTACAACTCGTAATGGTTTTCGAGGTCGAGGTGGCCCGTCTCGACGTTGTAGCGCCCGATGCCGCCGCTCTGGTGGGAGGTCCAGTTGATGGCATAGGGCAGGCGCACTTCGGGGCCGGCGGAGCCGGAGTCGGGCGGGGCGATGGTCAGGACCAGGGCCTCGCGGCTGCCGTCGAGCAGCGTGGCGTAGCCGGTGTAGAAGCCGGCCAGCTCTTCGGGCGCCGGGGCGACGACGGGGGCAGGCGCCGGGGCTTCTCTGCCCGCCGGTGCCGCCCCGCCGGGCAGGCGGACAAACGCGACGAGGGCAACCAGCGCCGCCGCGAGGCTCAGCGCTGCCGCGAGGCGTCGCCGGCGCCGTGGCGATGCCGGTCGCTTCGGCGCCATCGGGCGGG
>JBFGTT010000501.1:0-3411 GCA_041565995.1 Rhodothermales bacterium | reverse complement strand
ACGTCGCGCCGGAGCCGCCCCCGCCCGTCGGCGACCGGCTCTTCACGCAGATGCCCTCGTCCTACACCCGCGTCGCCTTTGAAAACCGGCTCTCCGACACCGAGCAGTTCAACGTCTTCACCTATCGCAACTACTACGACGGCGGCGGCGTGGGCCTGGGCGACGTCAACGGCGACGGGCTGGTGGATCTCTATTTTACGGCCAACCAGCTCCCCAACCGGCTCTACCTCAACCGGGGCGCGTTTCGGTTTGAAGACGTGACTGAACGCGCCGGCGTGGCGGGCCGGCACAAGTGGGCCACCGGCGTGAGCGTCGCCGACGTCGACGGCGACGGGCGGCTCGACCTCTACGTCTGCAACTCGGGCGACGTGCCCGGCGACGACCGGGCCAACGAACTGTTCATCAACCAGGGCGCCGACAGCGACGGCGTGCCGACGTTCGAGGAGCGCGCCGCCGACGTCGGCCTCGCCGACCGGGGCCACTCGACGCACGCCGCCTTCTTCGACTACGACAAGGACGGCGACCTGGACCTCTACCTGATGAACAACACCTCCCGTCCCATCAGCAGCTTCAAGGTCCAGAACGTCCGCCACGTGCGCCACGAGGGCGGCGGCGACAAGCTCTACCGCAACGACCTCGTCGAAACCGGCACGCTGCACTTCACCGACGTCAGCGAGGCCGCCGGCATCTACGGCAGCGAGATCGGCTTCGGCCTCGGCGTCACCGCCGGCGACGTCGACGGCGACGGCTGGACGGACCTCTACATCTCGAACGACTTCTTCGAGCGCGACTACCTCTACCTCAACCAGCGCGACGGCACCTTTCGCGAAGACCTCGAAGCCCGGATGCCCCACATCAGCCTCTCCTCGATGGGCGCCGACATGGCCGACCTCAACAACGACGGCCTCCCCGAAATCTACGTCACCGACATGTTGCCCGAGGACGACCGCCGCCTCAAGACCACCTCCACGTTCGACCCCTGGCGCGTCTACCGAGCCGGCCTCGACAACGGCTTCTACCACCAGTTCATGCGCAACACGCTCCAGTTCAACAACGGCGCCGCCGGAGCGGGGCAGGCGCCCACCTTCAGCGAGATCGCACAGATCGCCGGCGTCGCGAGCACCGACTGGAGCTGGAGCGCTCTGCTGGCCGACTTCGACAACGACGGCTTCAAGGACATTTTCGTCGCCAACGGCGTCTTCCGCGACCTGACCGACCAGGATTTCATCGCCGCCTTCTCCACCGAGGAGGCCATCATGCAGTGGATCCGCGAAGAAGGCCCCGACCTGCGCAAGCTTTTGCCGCGCATCCCCTCGACCCCTCTGCCCAACTACGCCTTCGCCAACGACCTGCCCCTGCGCGACGACCGCCTCAGCCTGACCTTCACCAACCGCGCCGACGCCTGGGGCCTGGCCTCGCCCGGCTTCTCCAACGGATCCGCCTACGGCGACCTCGACAACGACGGCGACCTCGACCTCGTCGTCAACAACCTCAACGCCGAGGCCTTCGTCTACCGCAACGAGGCCGACACGCTGCTCGGCCATCACTTCTTGCAGGTCCAGTTGGAGGGCGAGGGTCGGAACCGCTTCGGCATCGGCGCGAAGGTGACGCTGCGGCACGGCGGCGCGGTCTATTACCTCGAACAGATGCCCACGCGCGGCTTCCAATCGTCGGTCGATCCCGTGCTGACCTTCGGCCTGGGCGACCTCGCGGCGGTGGACACCCTCGTGGTGGTCTGGCCCGACGACCGCGCGCAGCACCTCACCGGCGTCGCCGCCGACCGGCGCCTGACGCTGCGCCAGGCCGACGCCCGCCCCGGCGCCGCGCCGACGCCGCGCGCGGCCCCGCCCCCGCTTTTCGCCGACGTGACCGCCGCCACCGGCCTCGCCTACACGCACCGCGAGAATGATTTCGTGGATTTCGACCGGGAAGGGCTGCTCTTCAAGATGATCTCGACCGAAGGGCCGCGTCTCGCCACCGCCGACGTCAACGGCGACGGGCTGGCGGATCTGTTCGTCGGCGGCGCCAAGGAATCGCCGGGGCGGCTTTTCGTGCAGCGGCGCGGCGGCGGCTTTGCCTCCACCAACGAGGTCCTCTTCGAGCGCGACAAGATTTCCGAAGACCTCGGCGCGGTGTTCTTCGACGCCGACGGCGACGGCGACGCCGACCTCTACGTGGTCAGCGGCGGCAGCGAGTTCTCGGAGTTGGCCCCGGCGCTCAAGGACCGGCTCTACCTCAACGACGGGCGCGGCGCTTTCGAGAAAACCTTCGACCGCCTGCCCGCCCTCTACACCAGCGGCTCGTGCGTCGTGGCCGCCGACTACGACGGCGACGGCGACGTGGACCTGTTCGTCGGCGGGCGCGTGGTGCCCTGGCGCTACGGCTTCGACCCGCCGAGCACCCTCTTGCAGAACGACGGACGGGGCCGCTTCACCGACGTGACCGAGGCCCTCGCCCCGGCGCTCGCCCGCCTCGGCATGGTCACCGACGCCGCCTGGACCGACGCCGACGGCGACGGGCGGCTCGACCTGGCGGTGGTGGGCGAATGGATGCCCGTGACCCTGCTGCGCAACGCGGGCGGCGGCGCCCTCGTGGCGCAGGCCGCCGGCGGCCTCGAAAAGACCCACGGCCTCTGGAACCGGCTTCTCGCCGACGACTTCGACGGCGACGGTGACGTAGACTTCGTGGCCGGCAACCTGGGCCGTAACACGCGGCTGCGCGCCGACGAAACCGAGCCGCTGACGATGCTCGTCCACGACTTCGACGGCAACGGCTGGGCCGAGCAGATCCTCTCGCTCTCCCAGAACGGGACGAGCTACCCGATGCCGCTTCGGGGCGCGCTGGTGGCGCAACTGCCCTTCCTGGCGGCCCGGTTTCCGACGCACGCCGCCTACGCCGGGCGGCCTCTCGACGACCTCTTCACGCCGGAGGAGCGGGCGGGCGCCGTAGTCCGAGAGGTTTACACGGTGAGCACTTCGTACGTCGAGAACCTGGGCCAGGGCGCCTTTCGCGTGACGCCCCTGCCCTACCTGGCGCAACTCTCGCCCGTCTACGGCCTGCTGGCGGGCGACTTCGACGGCGACGGCCACAAAGACCTGCTCCTGGGCGGCAACTTCGACGCCGTGCAGCCCGAACTCGGGCGGATGGATGCCAGCTACGGCCTGTTCCTGCGCGGCGACGGAGCCGGCGGCTTCACCCCCGTGCTGACCCGCCACAGCGGCTTCTTCGTCACCGGGCAGGTTCGCGACATGGCCTGGCTGGAGGTGCCCGGCCAGGGCCGGCTCATCCTGATCGCCAGGAACGACGGCCCGTTGCAGGTTTTCCGAACGACGGGGGCGCGGCGTGGGACGTGATGCGTTGGCAGGACGTTTGAACGGGTGGACGTATGGACGGGTGGACGTATGGACGGGT
>JBFGTT010000500.1:0-3413 GCA_041565995.1 Rhodothermales bacterium | reverse complement strand
GATCAACCTGCCGGCCGTGGTCATCGTGCTGCTGGTGACCGGCGTGCTGTGTCTGGGCATTCGCGAGAGCGTGCGTGCCAACGCCGTGCTGGTGACCATCAAGCTGCTCATGATCGCCCTGTTTCTGTACGTCGGCCTCGGCCACGTGGAGCCGGCTCACTGGACGCCCTTCGCGCCTAATGGGTGGAGCGGCATCGTCACCGGTGCTGCGCTCATCTTCTTCGCCTACATCGGGTTCGACGCCGTCTCGACGACCGCCGAGGAGGCCCGCAACCCGCAGCGAGACCTGCCCATCGCCATCCTGGCCAGCCTGGCCGTCTGCACCGTGCTATACGTGGCAGTGACGGCGGTGTTGACCGGGATGGTGCCGGTCTCGGCGCTGGCCAATGCCGAGCCAGTAGCTGCGGCCCTTCGCGCCGTCGGGGCCGACCGCGTAGCCTCGTTGATCTCGGCGGGTGCGGTGATGAGCATCGCCAGCGTGCTCCTGGTGATGCAACTGGGCCAGACGCGCATCTTCTTCGCCATGAGCCGCGACGGGTTGCTGCCGCGCCGCTTCAGCAAGGTCCACCCGCGCTTCGGCACGCCGGTGCTGCCGACGGTGGTGACGGGTCTCGTGGTGGCGCTGGCCGCCGGCCTGATCGACATCAGCGCCGCCGCCGAGCTGACCAACATCGGGACGCTCTTCGCCTTCGTGCTGGTCTCCGGCGGGGTCTGGTGGCTGCGCGTGCATCAACCCGAGGCGCCGCGCACGTTCCGCGTGCCGCTGGTGCCGCTGGTATCCGTCGGCGCCATGCTCTCCTGCTTCTACCTGATGCTCGGCCTGCCCCGCGTCACGTGGGAGCGCTTCGGGCTGTGGCTGGTCGTCGGCCTGGCGATCTACTTCCTCTTCGGGCTGCGCCACAGCCGTCTGAAGACGCCCACGCCGGAGCCGGCGGCCACGGAAGCCGCCGTGCCGGAGCCGGTGGCGGTCTGACGGCGCGCAGCCGAGCTTCATCCCTGCTTTCTTCACCCGCAAAACCGACCCACTTCCATGAAAACCACGCTTCGTGTTCAACCACCTTCCGCGTTGCCGCAGGGTGCTTTCCGTACGCCGGCAGATCCGGACGACGATGACCGCGCCACGGACTTCGCCTTCTACTTCCTGATGGGCACGCTCGTGCTGGGGCTGGTCCTCGCCGTCGTGCTCGGCGTGTGGCTGACCCTCTAGCGCCTGCGCGCCGAACTTAAGCTTGCCGCTACGGCGGCAGGAGACGATGACATGGCTAGGCATCCTTTTGCTCACCGGAAGCCGGGGCGCCGCCCTGCGCGTCGCGCCGCCGCGCGCGCCACGTTCGCTTCGATCCATCCGGTGCCCCCGCCGTCTTCGGAGCGGGGCAACCGTATGTTTCTGCTTTTGCTCTACCTGGCTTTCGCCCTCGGCTCGGGGCTTTTCCTGGCCCTCGTCTACGCCGTCCTTTCGAAAGGAGGGCTGTAGCGCGCAGGGATGAGGATTCGAGAGAATGAGGCCGGGGGCGGTTCGTTCGGACCGCCCCCTTTCGTTTCTCCTCGCCGGTGACGAGCTTTAGGGCGTGTGCCACGATCCCGCCGCGCGACGCCTTCTCCTCATGCCTGACGCTGCCGAGCACAAACCCCTCCGCGTTTGCCTGGTCTCCGACGACGACCTGGTGGTGGCCGCCGTCCGCATGTGCTGCCCGCCGCCGCATCACCTGGACGCGGTGGCGCTGACGACCATCGTGGACGAGAAAAACAGCCTCTCCGAAGCGGGCCGAGAGGTCGTCCGGAGGGCGGCTTCGTACGACGTGATCCTGCTCGACTGGGAGATGGAGCGCGCGCCGGTGATCAACACGCTCTGCTACCACGTGCGGCAGACGGTGAGCGCGCCGTTGATGGCCCTGTGCCGGGGCACGCAAGAGGCGGAGGTGGCTGCGCTGGCTGCCGGCGCCGACGACGCCCTCACGTTCCCATTCTATCCGCCGCTGCTGCAAGCCAAGAAGGCCGCCTACCACCGGCTCGTCGAGGCGGCGCGCGGCCTCGACGGCGGGCGCTTCGCCCCGCGCGAACAGCCCGCCGAGCGCGACGTGCTGCACATGGGCGCGCTACACCTGGACCGCGCCGCCCGCAAATGCACCGTCGGCGAGAACGAGGTGGACCTGACCTTCCGCGAGTTCGCCCTGCTCGAGTATTTTCTCGAAAACGCCGAGACGGCCTGCACCCGCGACCAGATCCTCGACCACGTCTGGGGCATCCAGTTCGACACCGGCACCAACATGGTCGACGTCTACGTCTACTTCCTGCGGCGCAAGCTGGCCGGGCACGGCTTCGAGGGGATCATCCAGACCGTGCGCGGCTACGGCTATCGCCTGACGATGGATGCCGCTTAAATCACATTTTAATCCACGTCTAATGCGGCTTTAATGGTGTGGAGGACGGAAAGTGCGAGATTTATGCTGCTGGATTCTTTTCCCCAATAAGTGCTCCTTCCATGCCAGACCTGAGTGTGCAGCGAGTGGGCGGCCTCGGCGCGTTGCTCGTCGCCCTGTGCACGGTGTCGTTCACCCTTTTTGCCGCCGTCGTGCCTGCCGCCACCTCGACGCCGTGGCCGGCTGCGGCGGCAGATTACGCGCTGGCGCTGGTGGGTCTCTTCGGCCTGGCCGTGGTGCCCGCCGTGGCCGAACGCGTGGGGCCGCTCAGTCCCGGCTGGATGCGCTGGAGCGGCGGCCTGGCGCAACTCGGCTTCGCCTTGCTGGCCGTCGTGAGCTTCTGGCAGGCCGAGTACGAGTTGACGATGGCGAATACCTCGCTCAGCCTGCCCGCCTTCAACGTCGAAGACGGCGCCGTGCCGGAGCTGCACCAGGGCTACGCGACGACCTTCTTCGGAGAACTGCTCAACCGCGCCCCGAAAGGGTGGCTGGAGGTCAGCGCCATCGGCCTGTGGATGTTCTCGGTGGGCCGCCTGGCACGCGGGCGGGATCTGTTTCCGGAAGACCTCAACAGCGTCGGGCGGGTGGCCGGTTTGCTGAGTTTCTGCACGCCGCTGGGCGCGCTGCTGCCCTTCGAGCCACTGCTGGCGCTGGGCGTCTTGAGCACGCTGGTGATGCACCCGCTCTGGTTCGGCTGGATCGGCCTGGTGCTGCTGCGCAAGGCATCGGCGACGGCGGGCCACTCCGCCGCCGCGACGGTCGAACGCCGCGCCCGGCAGTTCGCCCACTTCCTGCTCCTGCGCAGGGACCGCCGCCCCGCGTCCCGTCCCGAAGTGCCCGTCCCCCCGGTCGATCCGACTTTGAACTGATCGCGCCGGGCACGCGGCGAGCCGCGGAAAAAGCCGCGATGAACCGGGGTGCGTCTGCAAAGTCCTGTAGGGACGACCTGTTTGTAGGATGTCGATATATTTAACTGAAAAAGCCCCGTCAGGG
>JBFGTT010000499.1:0-3415 GCA_041565995.1 Rhodothermales bacterium | reverse complement strand
CGAAGAAGTCGACGCCGACGTCGAGCGCTACCGGCTCAACGAAGCGCTCACGAAGATCTACACCCTTTTCTGGGGCGATTACTGCGATTGGTACCTCGAACTGATCAAGCCGCCCTACGGCGAGCCGATGGACGAGGAGACCATCGCGCTGGCCGTCGAACTCTTCGAGCAGATGGTGCTGCTCTTGCACCCGTTCATGCCGTTCATCACCGAGGCGTTGTGGGCGCGGCTGCGCCCGCGCGCCGAGGGCGAGGCGTGCATCGTGGCGCCCTGGCCCACCGCCAACCCCGCCGAGACCGACGCGCAGGCCGCCGACACGTTCGGGCTGATGCAGGAGATGATCACCGGCATCCGCAACGTGCGCAGCCAGTACAACGTGGCGCCGGGCCGCCCGATCAAGGCCCTCGTCAACCTGCCCGCCGAAGACCTGGCCGACGCCTTCCGTGCCCACGCGCCCTACTTCGAGAAACTGGCGAAGGTGACCGACCTGACCGTGGGCAGCGGGCAGCCCAAGCCGAAGGCCAGCGCCTCGGTGGTCGTCCGCAAAAGCGAGGTCTTCCTGCCCCTGGCCGGCATGGTGGACCTCGACCAGGAGCGCGCGCGCCTCGGCAAGGAGATCCGCCAGAAAGAGCAGTTCCTCGAAGGCGTCCAACGCAAACTGCGCAACCAGCAGTTCGTGGCGCGTGCCCCGGCGGACGTGGTCGAGCGCGAACGGCAGAAAGAGCACGACGCCAAGGCCGAACTCGTCCGGCTGCGCGCCAACCTCGAAGACCTCGACGCCTAGCGCCCCGTTCTGCCTTGCGCCCCACGGGCCGCCGCGCGTAGGTTGGCGACCACCCCTTCCGCCCGCCCAACGCCCGGTGCCATGCCGCCTCGCGCCCGCTACCTCCTGGCCGTCCTGCTGCCGGCAGCGCTGTGGGCCGGCTGCGATACGCTCGGCAGCAATCCCGATTCGCAACTGCGCCGGGAGGCCCTGCAGCAGCGCGCCCAGTGGCAGGCCCAGGGCATCGACCACTACGTGCTGACCTACCTGCGCGTCTGCACCTGCCCGGCCTACGAAGCCGGGCCGTTCGACGTGGTCGTGCACGAGGGCGCCCGCCGCAGCGCCAGCTACCAGGACCGGCCCATCGGCGCCGACTCGCTCGACCGGTACTTCACCGTCGAGGGGCTCTTCGACTTCATCGACCGCGCCTTCGCCGAAAACCCCGTCCGGGCCTCCCTCCGCTTCGACCCGGAACGCAACTTTCCCACCTTCATTTTCTTCGATTATCAACGGAACCGGACGGGCGAGGAAGATATCATCAGTGTCACGCGCCTGGAAGAGCTCCCCGGCACGGCGGCACGGCGGCGCTGAACGGCCTGCCTCGCCGACGAGGCCGCCCACCCGCTGCGTTCTCCCCCACCATGATGGTCGATTACACCGCCTGCCCCCCGGAGCACCTGCTCGATGCGCTCGAAAACGCCGGACGCACGCCGGAACGGGCGCTGCTCCAGGCCTGCCTCGACCGGCAGGACGAACTGACACCCGGCCTGCTCAAGATGCTCCAGGAAGGCGTCGAGCAGGGCGACGACGAAGGCTGGGACGACGACGACCCCCGCTGGTACCGCGACATCCACGCCGGGCTGCTGCTGCTGGCCTTCCGCGAAGAAAAGGCCCTGCCGATCTTCATCGAAGCCTTCGGCGACGAAATGAGGGAGAACCTGCTCGAATGGGTCGATACGTCCTTCCAGCACTACGGCCCCCCGGCGGTGGAACCGCTGATCGCGCTGCTGCGGGATCGCAAGGCGTTTAGCTGGGGGCGCATCCGGGCCGCAGGGTGGCTGGCCGACATCGCCCGGCTGCATCCCGAGACGCGCACGCGCGTCGTCGAGGCGCTGCGCGCGCGCCTGCCCCGCCTCGACGAAGAAGGCCGCTTCGTGATCCCCCCCGCCTACGACGAGGACCAGGTCGAGCTGTGGACGTTCGTGGCCTTCGACCTGGCCGAGTTGAAGGACACGGCCAGCCAGCCGCAGGTCCTCGCGCTCTACGACGCCGAGCTGATCGACGAGATGGTGATGGGCGGCGCGGACGATTACCTGGAAATGTTCTCCGAAGACCGGCGCCTCCCGAAGCCGTTCGATCTGCTTGCGTTCTATCACCCCCCGCCCAGGGTCGCGCGGGTTCCTGCGCCGGAGGCGCCTGCCGACGACGGCGAGCGCGCCGCTTCGGCCTTGCCCGGCTACGGCAGCGCCGTGACGTTCGTACGCGCCGAGCAGAAGGTGGGCCGCAACGATCCCTGCCCCTGCGGCAGCGGGAAGAAGTACAAGCGCTGCTGCGGCAAGCCCTGAGCAGCAGCCGCGCACCGGACCGAAGCGACGCCCCGTCGCGTTTGCGCAGGGCTCGACGCGGGGACGAAGAAGCGCCGCATCCGGTTCGAGGCAGGCTCTCCATACGTCCATACGCCCATCCCTACGCCCATACCTGCATGAACATCCTCGGCATCTCCTGCTGGTACCACGACTCGGCGGCCTGCCTGCTCCGGGACGGGCGCATCGTCGCCGCCGCGCAGGAGGAACGCTTCACCCGCAGAAAGCACGACCCCGAGTTTCCCACCCACGCCATCGCCTACTGCCTGCGCGAAGGCGGCCTGGCAGCGCAGGATCTCGACGTCGTGGCCTTCTACGACAAGCCCTTCCTCAAATTCGAGCGCCTGCTGGAGACCTACCTGGCCTGCGCCCCCGGTGGCCTGCGCTCGTTCGTCAAAGCCATGCCGCTGTGGCTCAAGATCAAGCTCTGGATCCCCGATCTGCTCGAAAAAAACCTCGGCTACGAGGGGCCGCTCGTCTTCCCCGAACACCACGAGAGCCACGCCGCCAGCGCCTTCTTTCCCTCGCCCTTCGAACGCGCCGCCTTTATCACCACCGACGGCGTGGGCGAGTGGACCACGACGAGCTTCGGCACCGGCGAAGGACGCCACGTACGCATCCTCGCCGAAGTCCACTTCCCGCACTCGCTGGGGCTGCTCTATAGCGCCTTCACCTACTTCTGCGGCTTCCGCGTCAATTCGGGCGAGTACAAGCTGATGGGCCTGGCCCCCTACGGCCAACCCCGCTACGTCGATCTCATCCGCCGCGAACTCATCGACCTGCGGGACGACGGCTCCTTCCGCCTCAACATGGACTACTTCACCTACGCCGCCGGGCTGACGATGACCGGACGCCGCTTCGCCCGGCTCTTCGACGGGCCGCCCCGCGCGCCGGAAGGGCCGCTGACGCAGCGCGAGATGGACCTGGCGCGCTCGGTGCAGGAGGTCACCGAAGAGGTGATGCTGAATATGGCCCGGCATGTGCACGCCGAGACGGGTGAACGCAACCTGTGCCTGGCCGGCGGCGTGGCGCTCAACTGCGTGGCCAACGGCAAGATCCTGCGCGACGG
>JBFGTT010000498.1:0-3436 GCA_041565995.1 Rhodothermales bacterium | reverse complement strand
CCGCCGTCTGCCTCTACCACGCCCGGCAGGACCGCCTGGCCCGCCAGGGCTTCCACGGCGACCTCCCGCCCGAAGCCTGCGCCACGCTCCGGGCTCGCTTCTACGTCCAGAGCGTCCGCCATGCCCAAGAGATCCTGGCGCGCGCCGTCGAGCAGGAAACCCGGTAGCGCCCCGCCATCAGCCAGCAGCCGCCATGAAACTCCACCGCCTGCACGCCCTTCAGCGCCTGCCCATCTCGACGGACGAGGCGTGGGCTTTCTTCTCGCATCCGAAGAACCTGCCGCTGATCACCCCGCCGTGGCTCGACTTCAGGATGACCAACGAGGTGCCCGCCGTGATGCACGCCGGCGCCCTCATCACCTACACCATCCGCCCCATCCTGGGCCTGAGGGTGCGCTGGGTGACCGAGATCACGCACGCCGAGGCGCCGCGCCTGTTCGTCGACGAGCAGCGCTTCGGGCCGTATCGCTTCTGGCACCACCAGCACCGCTTCCGAGGCATCGACGGGGGCACCGAGATGGAAGACCTCGTGCACTACGCGCTGCCGCTTGGCCCGCTCGGCGCGCTGGCGCACCGGCTCCTGGTGCGGCGGCAGCTCGACGAGATCTTCGCGTTCCGCCGCACCGCCCTCGCCGAGCGCTTCGGCGCCTGGAAACCCGTGGCGACGGTGGCGTGAGCGGTGTGGGGAGATGGAAGGATAGAAGATCGAGGATGGAGGGAAACGTGCCGGTGCCTCGGGCACCATTTCGACGAAGCGCCCTCACGTTTTTCGTTTCACGTTTTACGCATCCTCCATCATGACATTCCTTCCTCGAATCGGTATTATAGCGGAGTCTGTAACCAACCTGGAGGACACCATGACGCTACGCACGATGAAGCCCGGCCTGTTGCTCCTGATCCTGGCGATGCTGCTCGCGTTGCCGGCCTGCACGCAGCAGGAGGCCGCGCCGGAGCAGCCGGCGGTGGCCGAAGGGCCGCCGCAACCCGCCGCGCAGGAGACGGCCCTCCCGCCGCGCGCCAACGACGAGACGCGCCCCAGCCCCAACGCCAGCGTCTCGCAGACCATCGGGACGGCGGTGGTGACGATCACCTATGGGCGGCCCGGCGTCAAAGGACGGCAGGTCTTCGGCGGGCTGGAGCCATTCGGCAACGTCTGGCGGGCCGGCGCCAACGAAGCCACCGTCTTCGCCGTCTCGCAGGACGTGACCGTCGACGGGCAGCCGCTGCCGGCGGGCGCCTACGCCCTCTTCGCCATCCCCACCGAGGGCGACTGGACGCTCATCTTCAACAAGCAGGCCGGCCAGTGGGGCGCCTTCGACCACGACCCCGCGCAGGACGCCCTCCGCGTCACCGTCACGCCGGAGCCGGGGCCGAAGCAGGAATGGCTGGCGTACTACTTCGAGGACCTCTCGGACACCTCGGCGAAGGCCGTGCTGCACTGGGACACGGTCCGGGTGCCCTTCACCGTCGCGACCACCCCTTGAGGCGGGCATGGTTGCCTTATTGACCGGCGATTCCTACGTTACACGCGTTCGTTCCGACGCGCCCTTCGTTACGTGAAGGCAGCGCGCTCCCGTGTGGATGCTCATGTACTGATTGCGGGTAAACAGGGTGACTCTTCGCCTTCCATTTCTGACGGTCGTAGGGCTGGCCGCGTTGCTCGCGTCGGGGCTGGCCGGGTGCACGTCGGCAGCGCAGCGGCAGGCGCGCTCCGGCGCTCCGACGGCGGCGCCCGCCGACTTTGCGATGTCGTTCGGCAAGGGCGGCGGGTTTGCGGGCCGCTGGCAGGGCTACACCATCGCCGCCGACGGCGCGGTGGCGCAGTGGGAAGGCCGCATCACCCCCGACAACCTCTCCCCGGTGGGGTCGCTCTCCCCGGCGCAGGTCGATTCGCTCTGGCAGCGCGTGAACGCCCTGGACTTTTTCTCGCTGGAGAGCCAGGGCACGGGGAACATGACGGGCTACATCGAGGTGGCGGCGGAGGGTCGCACGCACGAGGTGCGCTGGCCGGTCAGTCTTGAAAAAGAAGCCGCGCAGGCGCCGTGGGAGCAACTCTACGCCTATGCGCGCGCCCTCGTCGAAGCAGCACGTCAAGAATAGGTCATGCTAAGGAGGTAGCCGTCATGAAAAAGGGCCTGCTCTTGCTCCTGTCGATCTGCCTGAGCGTGCTGGGGGCGCATCCCCTGGCGAGTCAGGATCTCAAGCAAACGAAGCGCCCGCTGCGCGCCGTGCCGGCCCCCGACTTGCCGCGCTATGGCTCTGCGCAGGCTTTCATCCGCGATCATCCCGGCGGCGGGCTACGCGCGCACGGCACCCAGGCCGGCACCGCGCGCCTGCTTCCAATGGGGGCTGCCGCCAGGGTTTCGTTGGGCCAGAAGGGGATGAAACCGTTCTCCTTTTTCCTCCAAGACGTGCAGCTGCTGCGGGCGCCCGACGGCACGGTGCGCTGGATGCAGGGACGGCTCGGTCAGGCCGAAGCGGCGCTCGGCAAAAACGCCTCCGAGGCGCAACGGGCCGACGCCGCGCTGGCGGTGCTCCAAGCCCTCGCCCGCGCGCTGAAGCTGGACGATCCCGCCCGCGAACTCCGCCTGATGCACGCCGCCGTGGACGACCTCGGCTACACGCACGTGCGCTTCGCGCAGACCTTTGGCGGCCTACCCGTCTGGGGGCGCGACCTCTACGTGCACTTCGACGCGCAGGGCGTCGCGTACGCCGTCAACGGCGCCTACGTGCCGACGCCGCGCGGCCTCGACCTGGCGCCGCAACGCGCGCCGGAGGACGCCCTCGAAACCGTCGTGGCCGACCTGAAGGCACGCGGGCGCTGGGCGCCGCTCTCGGACGAAGACGCCGCCTGGCTGGGCCTCGACGCGCCGCAGACGAGGCTGGTGATCTACCCCGTACCGGACGGGCCGGTGCGCCTGGCTTTCGAGGTAGCGCTGCATCCCAACCTGGTCGAGTGGTTCAGCTACCTGGTGGACGCGCGCACGGGCGAGATCCTGGGACGCATCGCCCGCCACTGCACCCTGCGCCCCGACCCGGACCTGGGCGCCAGGGCACACCTAGCCGGCCTGCGCCGCACCGCGCCCTCGCGCAGCGGCGCCTTCCTCGATGCCACAGCCACCGACCTCAACGGCGTCCAACAGTCCCTGCGCGTCTTCCTCGAAGACGACGGCACGCACTTCCTGCTCTCCGACCTGCGCAACATCGGCGCCTTCACCCTGCCCGACATCCCGCGCGTCGGCGGGGCCGTTACGCTCGACGCCAACAACCAGGACGACTTCACCGCCAACCTCACCCATATCACCTCGGGCAATAATACCTGGAACGACCCGGCCAGCGTCTCGGCCCACGTCAACATGACCGTCGCTTACGACTACTACCGCGACACGCACGGGCGGCGGGCCATCAACGACCAGGACGAGTCGATGATTTCCAT
>JBFGTT010000497.1:0-3440 GCA_041565995.1 Rhodothermales bacterium | reverse complement strand
GTTGGATGATGGGCTTATCGACCAGGGCGTTGGTCTTGAAGATCAGGTGCCCGGGCCGGCCCTGCTGCTGATGGTCGATCTCGCGGCGGATGAGCGCCTCCAGGCGGGCGCGCAAGTTGATGGGCGCCACGAGCAGCTTGCGGTAGTCCGTCTTGTCCGAATAACCGGTGAGGTAGTTGAACAGGTCCGTGGCGTCGGCGCCGATTTCTTCGTCGGTGGTGAAAAAGCCCAGGTCTTCGTAGAGGTGCGCGGTGACGGCGTTGTAGTTGCCCGTAGCCAGGTGGATGTAGCGGCGGATGCGGTCGCCCTCTTTGCGAATCACCAGCGCGATCTTCGAGTGCGTCTTGAGCCCCAGCAGGCCGTAGATGACGTGCACGCCCTCCTGTTCGAGCATCTTGGCCCAGCCGATGTTGCTCTCCTCGTCGAAGCGGGCCTTGAGTTCGACCAGCACGGCCACCTGCTTGCCGTTCTCGCGGGCCTTGAGCAGCGCCTGCACCACGGGCGAGTTGCGGCCCACGCGGTAGAGCGTCTGCTTGATGGCGAGCACGTCGGGGTCTTCGGCGGCGCGTTCGAGGAAGTCCACCACGGGCGCGAACGAGTCGTAAGGCTGGTGGAGCAGGTGGTCTTCCTTGCGGATGGCCGCGAAGAGGTCGCTGTCGCGGCCCTCGCGCAGCGCCGGCGGGGTGACCGGCACGAAGGGCGGATCGAGCAGTTCGTAGCGCTCGATGCTGCCGTAAAGGCTCATCAGGCTGCTCAGGCCCAGCGGTCCTTCCAGGACGTAGGCGTCGTTGCGATCCATGCCCAGGTTTTTGATCAGGATGTCGCGGATGTGGCGGGGCATCGCGCCGTTGAACGTGGCGCGCACCACCGAGCCGAAACGCCGCTGCCGCACGCTCTCCTCCATCGTCTCCAACAGGTCGGCGGCTTCGAGTTCCTGGATGACCATCTCGGCGTTACGCGTGATGTGGAACGGGTGCGCCTCGACGATCTGCATGCCGGGGAAGAGCGCCTGCAGGTTGGCGGCAATGACCTGCTCGATCCACACGAAGTAGTGGTTGTAGGGCACCGTGCCGTCTTTGCGGACGCCGCCGGAAGAGCGCTTGATGGGCAGCAGCCGCGGGATCGAACCGGGCACCTTCACGCGCGCAAAATGCTCGCGCCCCTCTTCGTCGCGGATCAGGACGGCCAGGTTGAGGCTCAGGTTGGAGATGTGCGGGAAGGGATGGCCGGGGTCGAAGGCCATCGGCGTGAGCACCGGAAAGATGACCTCGTCGAAATACTGCCGGATGCTGGCCTGTTTCTTCTCGTTCAGCGCGTCGTAGTCGAACAGGTGGATGCCGTGGTCGGCCAGTTCGGGGATCAGGCGGTCGCGCAGGCAGGCCTGGGCCTGTTCCATCAACTGCTGGGCCACCTTGCGCACGGCGGCCAGATGTTCGGCGGGGGAGAGGCCGTCGGGCGAGAGGTCGGCCACGCCGGCGGCGATCTGCTTGCGCAGGCCGCCCACGCGCACCATGAAAAACTCGTCCAGGTTGGAGCCTACGATGGCCAGAAACTTGAGACGTTCGAGCAGGGGGTTGCCCTCGTCCTGGGCTTCCTCCAGCACACGGCGCTGGAATTCGAGCAGGCTCAGTTCGCGGTTGATGAAGAAGGCGGGGTCGTTGAGGTCGAACGCGCCCCGCTGCTGCACGCCGTCCTGCTGCGCGGCGGTCGGCTGCGCGAGCGTCGTCCCCGCGACGTGGGGCAGGGCGCGCCCCGGAGCGCCGTCGGAAGCCGGGCTTCCGTTGCGAGGCAGCCGCACGGCGGCGTCGGGAAAGAGGACCATGCCGTTGCGCCGGAACTGCCGGCGCCAGTAGCGCACGCGGTCTTCGGAGAGGCCCACCGCGCCGGCCACCTCGCGGGTCGTCTTGCCGTCGTGGTAGAGCAGCAGGATGCGCGCACGCCGGCAAAGCGCGGCGCGCTCGCCCTGCGCGGCGATCCGTTCGAGCGCGCGGATCTGTTCGGGTTGCAGCAGTGGTTTCATCGGACGATAAGGAAGGCGTCGAAAGTCAAACGTCAGGGCACTTCGCAGCCACGCAGCCAGGGACACCCTTACGTATTACGCTTCTACGTTTTACGTTTCACGCCTCACGCGTTCCGTTTCACGCCTCGCTTTCGAGGGGGGCGGCTTCCCCGTAGAGCGTGCTGCGCGCGCGGGTCTGTCGCCGCGCCTCGTGGTGGAGCACCTCCACCGTCTCGTGGTAAAGTTCCTGCGCGCGGGCGTGGCTGTCGGCGATGCACATCACGCCGAGCTTGCCGTACTGCGAGAGCGCACCGATGAGGTGGAAGACCACCCCCTGCTGCGTCGCGCCGTGGAAGTGGAGGTTGTAATCCACCGCGATGTCGATCAGGTCTTCGGGCGTCAGGCCCCGGAAGAGCGCGCTCTGGAGGTTGTCCGAGGCGTAGTAGAAGCGGGCGCGCCCGGTCGGAGTGTAATAACATCCCGTAGCGGGGTCGTAGGTTCCGTCGGTGAGGAATTGCAGCATCAGGAAGGGATGCGTAGTGCCGCCCTTGCGCAGGTTGATCTCGATGGGATAATGCTTCCAGCGCCGCCCCTGGCGCACCGAGATGAAGTCCACCCCGAAGCGGCCCAGCGCGCCGCGCCGTTGCAACACCTCGGCCACGCGCAGGCCCATCTCCTGGATCGAGAGGCGGTAGGCGCGGTCGGCGGGGAAGGTGCAGCCGAGAAAAATCTGGCCCGACGGCCCGCCGAGCACCTGGTCGTGCGTCGAGACCAGCGACGCCTCGCCGACCGGCGTGATCCGGCACTGCACCGAAGGCGAGCGCTTGTCCTCGCCGTCGATAAAACACTCGACGATGCCGCCCATCTCTTCGAACTTCGCCAGGTAGCGCGCCCAGGTTTCGTCGTGCGCCTCGAAGCGGAGGCGGCGCGGCACTTCGGTGCGCACCCAGGCCGCCAGCGCCTTGCCCGAAGGCGCCCCGTCGTAGGAAAAGACCGCGTTGCCCTCGCCCGAAGCACCGTCTTCGTGCTTGACGACGGCCCGCCGCAAGGCCGGGTGGCGGCGCTTCAAGGCCGTCAGCGCCTCGGCGATGTCGGCGGCGTCGCGCAGGCGCTCGAAGCCGTCGGGCGGCTCCAGGCCGGCTTCCTTGAAGACCTCGCGGCTGCCGCTCTTGGTGCCCAGGTCGTTGAGGGCCGGGTCGGCGGCGTAGATCGGAACGCCCAGGCGGACGGCCAGCGTGCGCTCCAACGCGGTGGCGTTGAAGGTGGTCATGTGGGCGCTTTCCAGGTCGGGGATGGCCTCGCGGATGCGGCGCATCAGGCGCGGGCGCTCGAGGATCTTCTGCGTCAGCGGCGCCGGCGAGCTGTCGTGGCAACTCAGCAACGTCAGCCGGCGGCGGGCGTGGCTGCCGGGGATGCCCGGCAAAAGGTGCAGGTAGTAGTC
>JBFGTT010000496.1:0-3449 GCA_041565995.1 Rhodothermales bacterium | reverse complement strand
CGCCGAGGGCGCTGGTGCTCCATTCGTGGTCCTTCCAGCTCAGCCCGCGCACGGCGTACACCTGCCCGCCGAAGGTGACGGTGCCGGTGGTGGGCAGGCGGGTGAACGAGTAGTAGTACGAGGCGTTGCCCGGCTCCGGGCCTTTCCGGTCGAGGCCCCGGTCGCCCTGCAGGACGGCGGGCTTCTCGGCCCTGAGGGTCAGGTCGATGGCGAGGGCGTCCTGGCGGGCGCGCAGGCGCATCGGGAAGGCGCCGGAAGGGCCTTCGGCGGACCAGTCTTCGAGCCAGACGCGGTAGGGGGCAGCCTGCGCGCCGGCCAGTCCCGCCGCGCCCCGGCTGAAGCGTTCGAACGCGTAGAAAGCGCCGTCGCCGACGTCGGTGAGGGCGAAGTGGCCCATGTAGAGTTGGTTGGCGGCCCACGCGGAAGCACGCTCGACGGGGACGGCCTCGGGCGGCGTCAGGGCGATGCGGAAGAAGGTAAGCTGGTAGCCGAAGCGACGCCCGTCTTCGGTGCCGAGGTTGCCGGTGTAGTACCACCACTCGGTCTTGTAGCCGGGATGCGGGCCGTAGTCCTGGGGAAAAAGGAAGGGGCGAACGGCCTCGGCGCGGAAATAGCCCGTCGTGTCGCCCCCCAGGGCCTCGGCCACCGACACCGACGTGCGGATCTCGCCGCCGCCGTCGGGGCGCAGCAGGTAGGCGCCGACGGCGAGGACGATCAGCACGGCGAGGATCGGCAGGAGCAACCGCTGCATCGGAACGGAACGAGGCTATCGCGAAGGAGAATCTGCTAACTCTCGCCGCCGCCGCATCGTTTCGACGCCGGGCGGGGTGAGGAGAGAACGTGTGGAC
This sequence comes from Rhodothermales bacterium, assembly GCA_041565995.1. GTDB lineage: Bacteria > Bacteroidota > Rhodothermia > Rhodothermales > JBFGTT01 > JBFGTT01. The sequence goes on along the minus strand of JBFGTT010000496.1, from coordinate 2,601 downwards.
GAATCGACGAGAGGACGTGTGGACGAAGCATCTTTGCCCCACCGTCGTCATTCCTCCCTGAGCGACAGCGCCGGGTTGGCGCGTGCCATCTTCCAGGCAGGGTAAAGCCCCGCCAGCAGCGCCGCCAGCAGCGCCAGCCCTACGGCCTGCGCCAGCACCTCCGGCGCCACCTCCACCTGCAACGTCCAGCCGAAGGAGCGCTTGTTGATGACGTAGATGAGCACGTAAGCCAGCGCCAGACCCAGCGGCAGCGACAGCAGCCCCGCGATCAGCCCCATCAGCCCCGTCTGCATCGTCACGTAGGGCCACACCTGGCGGGGCGTCAGGCCGTTGGCGCGCAGCACGGCCAGCTCCTGCGCCCGTTCGAGTTGGAGGGCCATCAGCGCGCTGAGCACGCCCACGAAGGCCACCAGCACCGCCAGCAGCCGCAGCACGACGGTCACCGTGAACGTCCGGTCGAAGACCTCGAGAGAGGCCCGGCGTAGCGCCCGGTTCGAGCGGATGAGCACTTCCTGCCGGTCGGCCACGCGCTGCCGCAGGCGACGCACCAGGGCGTCGACGTCCTGCCCCGGCGCGGCGTAGAGGACCAGGCCGGCCACGCCGGGGTCGTCGAAGTAGCGTTCGTAGGTGGCGCGGCCCATCAGCACCACGCCCAGGTCCGAGCCGTAATCGTAGAAGACACCCCGGACCGGAAAGGCCCGCGCGCCCCGGTCGGTTTGCAGGCGCACCGAGTCGCCGACGGCCACACCGTAGCGGTAGCTGTAGGGTTCGGAGACGATGACCAGGTCGCCGCCGTCGAAGTCGCGCCAGACGGCTTCGGGGTCGCCTTTTTTGAAGCGGAAGGTGTTGGGCGTCTTAGGCCCCTGGTCGATGGCGACGAGGTCGGTGCGGCCGTCGTCGGCGGTGACGCGGATGGTCTGCACCGAATAGGCCCCCGCCACGCCGGGCGCGGTCTTCAACAGATCGACGACCTCCGGCGCCAGCGAGGCGTCGCTGCGGCGAAAGACGAGGCTCGGCGGCTGCGCGTAGACGTCGGCCTGAAGCGAATAGCCCAGCCACACCTGCACCGTCTCGCGGAAGCTGTCGACCATCACGCCCACGCCCACCGTCGCGGCCACGGCGATCATCAGCGCGGCCACAGCCACGGCGGTACGGCTCAGCGTGGTGACGACGCCGCGCGCCGCCATCCGTCCCAGGATCCCGAAGAACCAGCCCATCACCGGGCGCAGCGCCTTCGCGCAGAACACGAGCACGGCGGGCGTGGCCAGCGCGAAGGCCAGCAGCACGCAGAGCAAGCCCAGGTAGCTCAGGGCGATGCTGCGGCCCGGCAGCAGCACCAGCACCGCCGCCAGCACCGCCAGCAGCCCCCCTCCCAACGCCAACCTCGGCAGCAACGCGCGGGCACGCGACTCCTCCTGCGAGCGGCGCAGGACGGTGGTGGCCGGGGCGTTGGTGGCCTCGCGCGCCGGTGGCAGCGTCGCCAGCAACGTAGCGCCCAGGCCCAGGGCCACGCCCTTGGCAAGCGTCCAGGGCGAGAGGCTCAGCGTGCGCACGCGCAGCACGTAGTAGAGGTCGTTGATGGTCTGTGTGACGAGCTGGACGAGGCCGCGGCCCAGCACCAGGCCCAGCAGCAGCCCCAGCGCCGTGCCTACCACCCCGATGACCAGCGCCTCGCCCAGGATCAGCGTGAAGACCTCGCGCCGCGTGACGCCCAGCGCGCGCAACCGCCCCACCAGCGCGCGCCGCTGCACCACCGAGAACGTCATCGTGTTGTAGATCAAAAACATGCCGACGACGAGCGCCAGCAGGCTCAGCGCCGTCAGGTTCAGGTTGAAGGCCCGCGTCATCTGCTCAACCGTCTCGGTGCGGGCCGACGAACGCGCCACTTCGACGCCGGCGGGCAGCACGGCTTCGAGGCGCCGCAGCAACGCCGCGCCCGCCGCGCCGTCCGGGACGAGCAGGTCGATGCGGCTCAGGCGGCCCGGCCTCCCGAAGAGTTCCTGCGCCGTGGCGACGTCGACGACGAGCAGGTTGTCGATGGCGCGCGCGCTGCGCTCGTCGCCGGGTTCCATCAGCCCGACGAGGCGGAGCCGTCGGTCGAGGCCGCCGACCCGCAAGGCCAGCGTGTCGCCGACGGCCAGGCCGAGTTCGTCGGCGGTGGGCCGGGCCAGCAGCGCCGTGGCGGGCCGCGCCACGAACATCGAGAGGTCGAGGTCCGAATCGACGCCGCCGGTGTAGGGGCGGAAGGGCGCTTCGGCCAGCGGGTCGATGCCGAGGATCTGAAAGGTGCGCCCGGCGTAGGCCGGCGCCCGCGCGAAGCCCTCCACCACGGGTGCGGCGTCGCGCAGGCCCAGATCGAGGCGCAGGCGGCGGTAGACGGCCTCGTCGAGCCCCTCCGCCGTGCCGACGACCTGGTGCGTAGCCCTGCCGGTGACAGTCTCCGCCGAGAGTTCGAACGCCTGCCGCGCGCCCGTGTTGGCCAGGTCGATGGAGACGACGACGGCCACGCCGAGCGCCACGCCGAGGTTCGAGAGGCCGATGAGCAGCGGATGCCGGAGCAGGTACCGGCGGCTGTTTTTCCAGAGGAGGGGCGTTGCCATG
>JBFGTT010000495.1:0-3452 GCA_041565995.1 Rhodothermales bacterium | reverse complement strand
GTGGGGCCGCAGAGCCAGACGCAGATGGGCTACCTGCCCGAAGAACGCGGCCTCTACAAGAAGCTGCGGGTGGGCGAACAGCTGCGCTACCTGGCCGAGCTCAAAGGCCTCTCCCGCGCCGACGCCGACGGCAAGATCCGCTACTGGCTCGACCGGTTCGGCGCCCTGGACTGGGCCGGCAAAAAGGTCGAAGAACTCTCGAAGGGCATGCAGCAAAAGGTGCAGTTCATCGCCACGATCCTGCCCGAACCGCGCCTGATCATCCTCGACGAGCCGTTCAGCGGCCTCGACCCGATCAACGCCGAGCTGCTGCGCGACATCATCCTCGAACTCAAAGACGCCGGGCGCACCATCCTCTTCGCCTCGCACCGCATGGAGCAGGTCGAGCAACTCTGCGACGACATCTGCCTGATCTCGCAGGGGCAGATCCTCGTCGACGGGCCGCTGCGGGAGGTCAAACGCAGCTTCGGCCGCGACGCCGTGCTGCTCGAATTCGACGGCGACGCCGCCTTCCTCGACCGGATGGAGGCCGAGGGCCTCATCCGCATCAGCAACCGCACCCATCACCGCGCCGAACTGCGCCTGCTCGACGGCACCCCCGCCCGCCGCGTGCTCGACGCCGCCCTGCAACACGTAGACGACCTCTACCGCTTCCAACTCATGGAGCCGCCGCTGAGCGAGATCTTCGTCAGCGTCGTGACCGAGCAGCAGGGCAAGGAGGCGCTCGCCAGCGTTCCGCGCGCCAGGCTCCCGGTGGCCGGGTAGCCGCGCCGGTCCTTGCACCACTCGCCCCCAACGTGCACCCTCGAAATCCGCATCATGAATAAGATCTGGATCATCCTCAAGAGCGAGTTCTGGCGGCGGGTGCGCTCGAAGTGGTTCATCCTCATCACGCTGCTGGCGCCGCTGCTGCTGATCGCCATCATCGTGCTGCCGGCGGTCTTTACGGCCATCGCCTCGGAGGGCAGTCGCAGCGTCGTAGCCGTGGTGGACGAGACGGGCGTGCTCGTGCCCCGCCTGCAAGAGGCCGGCGGCCAGCGGTTCGACTTCGTCGAGGCCGAGGCGTCCGTCGATTCGGTGCGGGCGGCGGTGCGGGCCGGGCGCTACGACGGTTACCTCTACCTGCCCGCCTCGACGCGCACGGGCCAGGGCGAGGTGACCTACTACTCGGTCGAAGGCGGGGGCCTCTCGATGCGGCCCCGCCTGGCCGGCCTGGTGGACCGGGCCGTGGCGCGGCAACGCCTGGCCGACCAGGGGGCGCCCGAGCAGTTCATAGAAATCGTCAACGCCGACGTGCCGCTGCGCCTGATCAAGCTGACCGAGACGGGCGAGGAGGCCGACAGCACCATCGCCTACTCAATCATCGGCTACATCATGGGCTTCTTCATCTACGTGACGGTGCTCATCTACGGCGCGCTGGTGATGCAGGGCGTCATCGAGGAGAAGACGAGCCGCGTGGTGGAGGTGATGGTCTCGTCGGTGCGGCCCTTCCAACTGCTGATGGGCAAGGTGCTCGGCATCGGCGCGATGGGCCTGGTACAGATGACGGCCTGGGGCGCGCTGATGCTCGTCACCACCGTCTTTGCCGGCGCGGCGCTCTCGACGCTCATCGATCCGAGCCAGTTCGAGTTGCCCGACGACGCCTCGCAGGAGGCCGTGCTGGCCGCCGCCGGCATCAACATCCCCGTGCTGCCGCCGTCGCTCTTCGTCTGGTTCGTGCTGTTTTTCCTGGGCGGCTACCTGCTCTACGCCAGCCTCTACGCGGCCATCGGCTCGGCGGTGGAGCAGCAGCAGGACGCGCAGGCGCTGGTGATGCCGGTGACGATGCTGGTGATCGTGCCCATCCTCTTCATCGCCTACGTCGTCGAGAGTCCCAACGCGCCGCTATCGGTCGTCCTGTCGCTCATCCCGTTCTTCTCGCCCATCCTGATGATCGTGCGCGTGGCCGTGACCGAGGTGCCGCTGTGGGAGGCGGGGCTGTCGTTCCTGCTGCTCGTGGGCGGCTTCGTCGGGTCGATCTGGCTCAGCAGCCGCGTCTACCGCGTGGGCATCCTGATGTACGGCAAGAAGCCCAGCCTGAAGGACCTGGCGCGCTGGATCCGGTACGCGTGAATCTTTGGCTTCCGGTGGCGGGTAGGAAGCGAGACGTTCACGTGACGGGAGGTTGCCATGCGCCGGATGCTTGCCAGGGGTGTGCTCGTCGGCCTGGCGCTGCTGCTTGCGGCGGCGCTACGGCCCCACGCCGGCGCGGCGCAATCCCCCGATACCCTCCTGGCGCAGGCCGAGGCCGCCTCCGCCCGGGGCGACTACGGGGCCAGCGCCGCCCTCTTCGAACAACTCACCCGGCGCGACCGCAACAACGCCGAAGCCTTCTACCGGCTCGCCCGCCTCTACCTGGAGACGCCCCTCCGCGATCTGCCGCGCTCTCGCAAGGCCCTCAAGCGGGCGCTCAAGCTCGACAAGGATAACCCCCGCTACCTGGCCGTGTTGCTCCGGCAGCGCCAGGTCGATCCGGCGGAGTTACTGCCGCCGCTGCAACGCGAACGCCGCCGTCGCCTGGCCGCCAAAATCCTCCGCCTCGACGCCGCCAACGCCGTGGCCCACCTCGAACTGGGCATCCAACAGGCCGACGTCTTCATGCTCTACGACGGCGCCATCACGCTGAAAGCGCGCCTGGGCGGCTGCGCCAACCGCTTCGACGTCGAATGCCTCAAAGGCCAGGGCGCCGCCGCGCTCGACCTGAGCGGCGAGGCCGAGGAAGCCTATCCCCGCGCGCTCGACCACCTGCAACGCGCCGTCGCCGCCGACCCCACGCTGCGCCCGGTCTACGACCACCTGATGCGCCTCTTCGCCGCCCGCGCCGCCTACGGCCCCGCCCTGGCTCTGCTCGACACCATGCAGGTCTACTTCCCGGACGACGCCGGCGCCTGGCGCTACGCCGGCTGGGCGCACTACCACACGGATGCCTTCGAGGCAGCGGCGGCGGACTTCGACCGTGCGCTCGGCGCGATGCCGCCCGACGAACGCGCCGCCTTCGACGACCTGCACTTCATCCTCCACGAAAACCAGACGCGCCCCTACCGGCAGGACCCAGAAGCCTACGCCGTGCGCTTCTGGGCCGGCAAGGACCCGCGCCTGCTCAGCCCCTACAACGAACGTCGCCTCGAACACTTCGCGCGCCTGGTACACGCGGACATCCTCTTCGGCGCGCCCATCCTGGACCGGCGGGGCTGGCAGACCGACCGGGGCCGCATCTACCTGCGCTACGGCGCCCCGCCGCAACGCTACCTCGTCCGAGGCACCCGCTTCTACGCCTCCGACAACGCGCAGGCGTACGCGGCGGCGCGGCGCACGGGCACCTTCATCATCTGGGAATACGACGCCTTCCGGTTCGTCTTCGAGGATCCGGAGTCGTTCATGAACAACAGCTACCGGCTCTACAGCCCCTCGGC
>JBFGTT010000494.1:0-3465 GCA_041565995.1 Rhodothermales bacterium | reverse complement strand
GAAGCCGGAGACGGGTTTCCTGAGCGCCGACTGGGGCGGCTACAACGAGGCCATGATCCTCTACGTCCTCGCCCTCGGCTCGCCCACGCATCCCGTCGATCCCTTTGCCTGGCAGGCGTGGACGAGCACGTACGACTGGCAGATCCACTACGGCCTGACGTTCGTCGTCTTCCCGCCCCTCTTCGGCCACCAGTACAGCCACGTCTGGGTCGACTTTCGAGGCATTCAGGACGACTACATGCGGCGCCGGGGCATCGACTACTTCGAGAACTCACGCCGCGCCACGCTGGCCAACCGCGCCTACTGCATCGAGAACCCCGGCGGCTGGCAGGACTACGGCGAGAACGTCTGGGGCCTGACCGCCTCCGACGTACCCACGGGCTACCGCGCGCGCGGCGCACCGCCGCCGCAACACGACGACGGCACCATCGCCCCGACGGCGGCGGGCGGCTCCATCGCCTTCACCCCCGGCGAGTCGCTGGCGGCGCTACGCCACATGTACGACGCCTACCGGACGCAACTCTGGGGGCCATACGGTTTCCGTGACGCCTTTAACCCGACGCAAGACTGGTTCGACGACGACTACCTGGGCATCGACCAGGGGCCGATCCTGCTGATGATCGAGAACCATCGGACCGGGTTCGTTTGGGAGGTGTTTATGCGCCACGAGGCCGTCCGGCGCGGGTTGGCCCGGGCCGGCTTCGAGGCCGTCGACGTTGCTACGGAGCCGGCGGCCCAGCCGCCGCGCACGCCGATGCTGCTCGGTAGCTACCCGAACCCGTTCACCGGGCAGGCCACGATCCGCTTCAGGTTGCCGGCGGCGGGCCACGCGACGCTGGCGGTCTACGACCTGCTCGGACGCCGCGTGGCGACGCCGCTGGACGCTTTCGTGCAGCCCGGTGCGCACGCCGTCGCGCTCGACGGCGAAGCCTGGCCCGGCGGCGTCTATTTCTACACGTTGCGCGCCGGCGCCTTCGTCGGGACCGGCACGCTGGTGCTGCGCAGGTAAGGTCCCTCTCCACCTCCACCAATCCCTCGCTCGTCATGCGCCTGCTTTGCTCCTACGTGCCGTGCGCGCTGTTGCTCTTCGCGTTGCTGGCCGGGCCGGGCTGCGATCCCGCCGCGCCGCCGGAGACGTCCACCGTGCGCGATGTCGATCCGTTCCTCGACACACTGGAGGCGCGCACCTTCCAGTGGTTCTGGGACACCGCGAATGCGAAAAACGGCCTCGTGCCAGACCGCTGGCCGCGCAAGACCTTTTCGAGCATCGCCGCCGTCGGCTTCGGGCTGACGGCCTACGGCGTCGGCGTCGAGCGGGGCTACATCACGCGCCAGCAGGCCGTCGAGCGCACGCTGACCACGTTGCGCTTCTTCTGGCAGGCGCCGCAGGGCACGGCCCAGGTCGGCACGACCGGCTACAAGGGCTTCTTCTACCACTTCCTCGACATGGAGCACGGGCGGCGCTACGCCAGCGTAGAGCTGTCCACCATCGACACGGTGCTGCTACTCGGCGGCGTGCTCTTCGCCCGCGAGTACTTCGATCGGGACACGCGCCAGGAGGCGGCCATCCGCGCCTATGCCGACTCGCTCTTCCAGCGCGTCGAGTGGGACTGGTTTATGCCGCGCCCGGTGCGCCCGGCCATGGGGTGGTACCCCGAAACCGACTTCGGACGCGCCGACTGGCAGGGCTACAACGAGGCCATGTTGCTCTACGTGATGGCCCTCGGCACGCCCACCTTCGCGCTCGACGCTGCCTCCTGGGACGCCTGGACGAGCACCTACGAGTGGGGCGATTTTTACGGCTACGAGCACGTCCAGTTCAGCCCCCTCTTCGGGCACCAGTACAGCCACGTCTGGATCGACTTCCGGGGCATCCAGGACGCCTACATGCGCCAGAAGGGCATCGACTACTTCGAGAACGCGCGCCGGGCCACGCTCTCGCAACGCGCCTACGCCATCGACAACCCCGGCGGCTGGAAGGATTACGGCGAGGACGTCTGGGGCCTGACCGCCTGCGACGGCCCGGCGGACGTCAAGAAAACGGTGGATGGCACCGAGCGGCAGTTCAGAACCTACTGGGCGCGCGGCGCCAGCCTCCGCCACGTCAACGACGACGGCACCATCGCCCCGACGGCGGCGGGCGGTTCCATCCCCTTCGCGCCTGAGGTCGCCATCCCCGCGCTCAAAGCCATGCGCGCCCGCTACGGCGACGCCCTCTTCACCGAGTACGGCTTCCTCGACGCCTTCAACCCCTCCTTCACCTTTACCGACGTCGAGTTGCGGCACGGCCAGGTGACGGACGAACGGTTCTGGGTGGACGGCGACTACCTGGGCATCGACCAGGGGCCGATCCTGCTGATGGCGGAGAACTATCGCAGCGAGTTCGTCTGGCGGGTGATGCGCAAAAGTCCGTACCTGGTGCGCGGCCTGAAGCGGGCGGGGTTCACCGGCGGCTGGCTCGACGCCCTGGAGATGCCGGAGATCGAGGCGGTGATCGACCAGCGCCAGCCCACGCCGGAAGCCGCCCGTGCCGGCGTGCGCCTCCTCGTCGTGCTCGGCTCTTCGACGGCGGAGGGCGTGGGGCCGCAGGATCCGGCCAACACGTGGGTCAATCGCTACCGGGCCTACGCCCGCAGCGTCGATCCGTCGGTGGAGATCCTCAACCTGGCGCGCGGCGGCTACACCACCTACCACCTGCTGCCTACCGGCACGACGACGCCCGCAGGCCGGCCCCGCCCCGACACGCTACGCAACATCACAAGGGCGCTGGCGCTTCGCCCGACGGCCATCGTGATCAACCTGCCCTCCAACGACGCCGCCGCCGGCTTCAGCGTCGCCGACCAGTTGCGCAACTACGACGCGATCCTGGCTCGTGCGGAGGCCGCCGGCGTCCCGGTGTGGATCACCACGACGCTGCCGCGCAACCTGGACGACGCCGGGCGGCGCGCCCAGATGGCCCTGCGCGACTCCACGCTGGCTCGCTACGGCCGCCGCGCCATCGACATCTGGACCGGCATCGCCCGCCCCGACGGCACGCTCGATCCGGCGTACGACTCCGGCGACCGACTCCACCTGAACGACGCCGCCCACGCGCTCCTGTTCGAGCGTGTCAGGGCCGCCGGCGTGCTCGAAGCCGTGCGCGCCGGGGCAGCGCATTGAACGCCGGCGCGCACCTGCGCAGCGCCGGGCGCGTCGGCGCGCGGGCGAACAGCAAGCCGTTATTTGGTGCGGAACCGGACGGTTCGGCGTGTACGAAATCAGATGCTGCGGTACGGGGGCTTGACGTGAGCAAACGCATTGCGCTCGCCGTTCGTTTGATGGTCGTGGCCGTCGGGGTGGTGCGCCTGCTCCCGACGTGCTCCCACGCGCAGGTCCCCGCCCACCGCATCGAGGAGGCCGCAGACAGCCTGCTCCTGGCGCTCCACCACCGCGGGCTTTTCAACGGAGCCGTCGTGCTCGGCCGGG
>JBFGTT010000493.1:0-3473 GCA_041565995.1 Rhodothermales bacterium | reverse complement strand
GCCGACACCGAGAACCACGCCCTGCGCCGCGTGGACCTGCGCGCCCGCCGCGTCGAGACGCTGGCCGGCAGCGGCGCGCAGGCTCCCTACGGCACGCACCGCGCCGACGGCCCCGGCACGCCGCTCAACTCGCCGTGGGACGTGCTTCTGCACGAGGGCAGGCTCTACGTGGCGATGGCCGGCCCGCACCAGCTCTGGGTGTTCGACCCGGCCACGGGAGGCGGCGCGGTCTACGCCGGCGACGGGCGCGAAAACATCGTCGATGGGCCGCGCCTGGAGGCTGAACTGGCCCAGCCGAGCGGCCTCGCCACCGACGGCGCCTTCCTCTACTTCGCCGACAGCGAGACGAGCGCGCTGCGCCGCGTGCCCTTCGGCGGCGAGGACGCGGCCGTCGAGACGCTCGTGGGCCGGGGCCTCTTCGAGTTCGGCGACGTGGACGGGCGCTACCCCGACGCGCGCCTCCAGCATCCGCTGGGCCTGGCCTGCGCCGACGGCGTCGTCTACGTGGCCGACAGCTACAACCACAAGGTCCGGCGCTACTTCGTCGAAGAGCGCGCGCTGACGGGCTTCCTGGGCACCGGCGCGCAGGGCTACGCCGACGGCGGGCCGAACGCCGCGCAGTTCAACGAACCCGGCGGCCTCGCGGTGATCGACGGCGTCGTCTACGTGGCCGACACCAACAACCACCAGATCCGCTTGGCCGACCTGGCGACGGGCACGGTGCGCACGCTCCCCATCGCCGAAACGCTCGCCGACGACGCGCCCGCCGCCGAGGTGTTGCCGGCGCAGACCGTGGCTCCCGGCGAGGGCGCCCTCACGCTCCACGTCACGCTGCCCGACGGCTACCATTCCAACGACCTCCACCCCGGCGCGCTCACCGTCGCCAGCGCCGACGCGCGGGTGGCCCGGCCCGGCGGGAGCGGCGCGCTGCCCGTGGCCTATCCCACCACCGTGCCGTTCACGTTTGCCGCCGGGGCCACCCAGCTACGCGTCGAGGGCACGCTCTACTACTGCGACGAAGGCGACGGGCGTTGCCTGCTCGAACCCGTCAACCTGCGGATCCCCGTCGAAGTGCGCGCGGATGCACCGTCCTCCGGCGTGGCGGTTTCGATGCGCGTGGCGCCGCCGGTGGAAGCGTGAGGCGAGGCGGAACAATACCGGCCTACTGGATCCCCACGACGCCCTGCACCGATTCGATCAGCCTGGCCGCGTCGTAGCCGACGCCTGCCTTGAAAACGAGGGCGACGTTGCGGATCTCGGCGGGAGCGGCTTCGGGGTCGCCGGCGAGGACTACCAGGTCGGCCCACTTGCCGGGCGCGACGGTGCCGGTCTGGCCGTCGATGCCGAGGACCTTCGCCCCGTTGGCGCTCATGATCCGGACGACCTCGACGGGCGTGAAGCCGGCTTCGAGGAGGAGTTCGTAGTTGCGCTGATCGCCGTAGCCGGGCAGCGCGCCGCCGTAGCCCGTCGGATCGACGCCGGCGGCCAGGAGTCCGCCCGCCTGCACGAAGGCGCGCTCGAACTGCTGCGCCTTTTTGAACAACTGCGCCCACGTGTCGCCGCCCTGCTCGCCGATGCGTTTGCGCGTTTCGAGATACTCTTCGCGCACTTCGGGCGACATGGCGTCGAGCGTGCGCTGTTCGAGGGGCGGGCGGTCGGGCACGAACATCTCGTAGACGGCCAGCGTGGAGGTCATCGCCACGCCGTGGTCGATCATGTCGCGGAAGGTGGCCTGCACCTCGGCGCCGTCGAGATCCACCTCCAGCAGCGACTGCCGGAAGTCGGAGGGGCAGGCGTCGGCGGGTTTGTCGGCGTCGTAGTCGGTATTGGTAAAGAAGCCGTGTTCGAGGTTGTCGATGCCCAGCGCGACGGCCTCGCGGAAGCTGACCGAGCAGAGGTGGCCCGTCACTTTAAGCCCGTGCCGGTGCGCCTCGTCGATGGCGGCGGCCAGTTCGTCGCGGGTGATCTGCGTGTACGCCTTGAACCAATCGACGCCTTCCTCGGCCCAGTAGCGGACCACGCGGCGGGCGTCGTCGGGGCCGGCGAGGCGGGTCATGTAGGTCATGCCGCTGCCGCCGGTGAGGTACGGCCCGGTGATGAACATGCGCGGCCCGGCCACCTCGCCGGCTTCGATGGCGCGCTTCAGGTTGATCTCGCTGTAGGGCGCGTAGCTGCCGGTGGTGCGGATGGTGGTGACGCCGGAGGCCAGGTAGAGCAACGGCGCGCTGTAGTTGAGTTGCACGCGCCGCGAGGCCGTCGTGTAAAACGTGTGGTTGTGCAGCCCGATGAGGCCGGGCAGGACCGTGTGGCCGCTCAGTTCGAGCACCTCGGCGCCATCGGGGATCGCCACGTCGTCGTTGGGCCCCACCGCCTTGATCGTGTTGCCTTCGATGACGAGGGTCTGATGCGCCCTCGCCGGCGCGCCGGTGCCGTCGATCACCTTCACGTCGCGCAGCGCCACCACGGGCGCATCGACCTGGATGAACCGGCGGACCTGCTCGGAGAAGTCGGGCCGCTGCGCCAGCAGGCTGGCCGGCAGGAGGATCAGCAGGGCGGCGGATAACGCTAAGCTCTTGCGCATGGCGAAGCTCCTCGTTGGTTGGGTTCTGGATAGACGAATCGGCGCGCGGATGGCAGACTCGTCGATTCGTTCTCTCGTCATTCCTTCCCCGCGCGGCGTCGACCCGCTTATCACTCCACCGAGAACACCATCTTCATCCCCGAAGTCAGGTGTTCGGCGATGTGGCAGTGGAGCATCCAGCGGCCGGGGTTGGTAAGGTCGAGCAGGAGGTCGGCGGTCGATCCGGCGGGCAGCAGCATCGTGTCTTTCCAGACCAGATTGTCGTTGGCCACGCCGTTCTGCGCGAGCACCAGGAAGCGCTGCCCGTGCACGTGGACCGGGTGCTGCATCGCGTGGAGGGCGTCGGCGTCGTTGCGCAGGCGGAGCTTGACGACCTCGCCCGCGCGGAAGCGCCAGTCGATGTCCATGTTTTCCTTGCCCGTGCGCACGTCGCGCAGGATCCAGCGGATTTCGCGGCCCGTGGTGATCCAGTTCATCTCCGGCATCGTGCCGCTCCACTCGACCGGGTTGAAGTAGACGGCGTCGAGGCGCATGAGTTGTTGCAGGGCCAGCGGCAGGTGGCGGGTCTCCAGCGTCAAAACCAGCTCGTGATCGACCGCCCGGTCGAAGGCGGCGCGGTAGGCGTTGAGGTCCGCCGCCACGTCGGCGTTGCGGCGCAGGCGGTGGAAGGCCGCGCCGTAGTCTTCCCTCACGGGTTCCTCGGCCACGTGGACGAGGGCGAGGGTATCGACTTCCGGGAAAAAGACGCCGGCGCGGTGGTTGACGGCCTGCACCCGGTTGGTGAGGGCCACCGCGCCCGGCGCTTCGAACCGTGCCTCGACAATATACCGCTCCGCCGGCGCAATGACGACGTTCTCGGCCCACACTTCGCGCTCGAACTTGCCCACGTCGG
>JBFGTT010000492.1:0-3475 GCA_041565995.1 Rhodothermales bacterium | reverse complement strand
CGCAAGAGGTGCCGCAGCGAATCCGGCGCCAGCGGCGCAAAGGTATACATGCGGTCTTGCGAGGACAGATGCAGCCGCGCCTGCCGGTAAATCGAGTCGGCGCGCTGATACTCCCGGCGCAGTTGCCGCACCCGCGTGGCGTGGTAGGCCGAGGCGTCTTCGGGGTCGAGGTCGAGGCCGTCGATGGATATTTCGCGGGCCAGCGCACGCACGCGCCGGTCCATCTCGATCATGCGGTCGGTGGAGCGCCCGGCATCGAGGCGTCGCTCCTGCTGCGTGGTGTAGAGCAGATCGACGAGGCTGCGGCTGCGCGCTCGCTCGGTGTAATAGAGCGCCTCCTCGCTGCGCCCCTGCGCTTCGAGGAAAGCGGCGAAGTGCTCGTAGACCTGCGCCTTGTTGCGCACGAAGTAGGCGCGGTTGACCGAGGAGTTGAAGTTTTCGCGCAGCGCTTCGATGATGTCGATGGCTTCGCGGAAGGCGCTCTCGGCGCTTTTCAACTCTTGCAGCTGCCAGTGGGCCAGGGCCTTGCCGAAGAGGACGTTCCAGTGGAACGCGGGGCGGTCGTAGCGCCGCTCGATCTTTTCGGCTTCCTGGTACTGCGCAAGGGCTTCCCGGAAAAGCCCCTGATTGAGGTAGAGTTCGCCATAGGCTTCGTGGATCCGGTAGAGCGCGGCAGGATTGTTGGCGACGCGCCGCCGGGCTTCTTCGAGCACCGCGCGGGCCTCTTCGTAAGCCGCCAGATAGTTGTAGGCCCACGCCCTGGCGACGAGGACGTTGACGTGCAGCCGCGCTTCGCCCTGATCGGGCAAATGGGCCTGCGCCAGGTCGTAGTAGCGTAGCGCTTCGGGGAAGTTTTGGAACTGGTAATAGGCGTGGCCCAGCCCCAGGTAGGCGCGCGCGCGGTCGGCGGAACGCTCGACGGACACGCCCTCTTCGAACATCTTCTCGAAGTGTTCCCGCGCGGCGTTGGCGTCCTGGGCGTCGAGCGCCACGCGTCCGAGCCGGCTGTGGAGTTCCCGGAGGCGGGCCTCGTTTCGGGTTTCTTCGGCCTGGTGCAGGCCCGCTTGCAGGTGCGCCGTGGCGGCTTCGAGGTTGCCCCAGCGCCGTTCGGCCTCGGCCAGCCCTATCCGCGCCGCGATCTCGTGATCGCGGAGGCGATACTGCTGCGCCAGGGCCAGGGCTTCGAGGCCCGCCTCGCGCGCGGCGCTGTAGCGGCCCATCCGGTAGCGCAACTGCGTCAGCGACACCAGCGCCTGGACTTTGATGCCCACGTTGCGGCGTTCTTCGGCCTCGGCAATAGCGGCTTCGAGCGTGGCCTCGGCGTCGCTGAAGCGGTACATGCTGCTCAAGGTGGCGCCGCGCAGGGCCACTACCTCCGGATGCTGCCGGGGCGCGTAGCGGGCGTAGCGCACGTCGGCGGAGTCGAGCAGGGAGAAGACCTCGTCGTAGCGGTTCTGTTTGAAGTAGATGCTCGCCAGGCGATAGAGGTTGAAGCCTTCGGTCTCTCCGTCGGCGAGGGTACGGCTCTGGGCGAGGGCTTCCTGGGTGATTTTTTCGGCCTTTTCGAGGTCGCCGCTACGCTGGAGGAGGCCCAGGCTGAGGTTGCCGCGCAGGATGAGGGCCTGTTCGAGGTCGAAGCGGCGCTCGGCGGCCTCGATGCCGGCAGCCAGCGCCTGGTCGAATTTGTCCGGCTGGCTGGTGTTGTAATAGATGCGACCGAGTTCACGATAGGGCTGCGGGTCGTCGGGGGCCAGGCGGGCTACGCGGGCCAGCAGCGGCTCGGCCACGGCCCATTCGCTGCGCCGGACGGCGGCGTAGCCCAGCCCGAAAGCCGCGCCGACGGCGGTAGAGTCGGCTTCGAGGCCCTGCCGCCAGGCGTCCTCGACGGACGCCAGGAGGGCATCCTGCCCCGTGCGCGCCACCTGATCGACGACGAGGCGGGCCAGCGTCGGATCGAGCGTCGGCGCGCGGGCCAGGCGCTGCCATTGCGCCTGTGCCTCGGCGGTGGTATCGGGCAGCAACAGGGTCAGCGCCGCCTCCCGGTAGAGCCGCACCAGCGAGTCGGGCGGCTGCGTACGGCCCAGCGCGGCGCGGCAGGCCTCCTGCGCCTCCGCCTGACGGCACACCTCGGCCAGGCGCAGGTAGAGCGCGTGCAGATGCGGATGCGCCGCCAGCAACTCCAGCCCCGAATCGAGGGCCGTCTCGGCACCCTGGTTGATCGACCCGATCCAGCTCCAGTAGGCCCGCTGATCGGCAGGCATCCCGGCATTGGCCTCCAACGGCGAAAACCGGATGGTGAGCAGCCCGACGACGAGCGCCACCAGGGCGAGCAAGCCCAAGCCGATTTGCCAGATGTGACGGCGCAGCCAGTCTGCCATAGGGAAGCACTTTCGAAAAGAAGGAACTGCTAAAAAGCGATGCGGCCTTGCAATTTAGAGTACGTAAGATTTTCCGAAATTCGCTTTTTCAAAGATCAGATTTTTCGC
Source organism: Rhodothermales bacterium (assembly GCA_041565995.1). Taxonomy (GTDB): domain Bacteria; phylum Bacteroidota; class Rhodothermia; order Rhodothermales; family JBFGTT01; genus JBFGTT01. Next base: position 989 of record JBFGTT010000492.1, on the reverse strand, counting down.
GGCCTACGGGGCGGACGGCCCAGAAAACAAAAGCACCGGGTGCTGCGGCGAACCCGGTGCTTGCGCGTCGGTGGGCAGGCCCCCCTCAGCCGGCGCCTTCCATCGCCAGCAGGCGCTCGATGCGCTCTTCGGTGGGCGGGTGCGTCGAGAAAAGGCGGCGCAGCCCGCTGAGCGCTCCGGCGAATGGATTTATGATGAACATGTGCGCCGTGCTGGGATTGGCGTCCATCGGGATCTGTTCGACGCCGCCTTCGAGGCGGGCCAGCGCATTGGCCAGCGCGCGGGGCTTGCCACAGATGCGCGCCCCGTCGCGGTCGGCGGCGAACTCCCGCGCGCGCGAGATCGCCATCTGAATCAGCATCGCGGCGATGGGCGCCAGGATCAGCATCAGCAGGCTGGCCAGGGCGTTGCCGCGGTCGCGCCCGCCGCCGAAAAACAGGGCAAACCGGGCCAGCAGCGTGATAGCCGCCGCGACGGTTGCGGCCACGGACGAGGTGAGGATGTCGCGGTTCTTGACGTGGGCCAGCTCGTGGGCCAGCACGCCTTCGAGTTCTTCGGGCCGCAGCCGACGCACGATGCCGTTGGTGACGGCCACCGCCGCGTGCTTCGGGTTGCGCCCCGTGGCAAAAGCGTTGGGTTGCTCCGACGGGATGACGTACACCTTGGGCATGGGCAACGCGGCACGCTGCCGCAGCCGGTCGATCACGTCGTAGAGTTCCGGCGCCTGCGCGCGGCTGACTTCCTGCGCCCGGTACATCCGCAGCACGATCCGGTCGCTGAACCAGTAGCTGGCAAAGTTCATCGCCACGGCCACGCCGAAGGCCACGAGCATCCCCGACGACCCGGCCAGGGCGCGCCCCACCAGGGCAAAGAGCACGATGAGCACCGCCATCAAGGCGGCCGTGCGAACGCTGTTGAGCATGGTCTGTATCGCGGTAAAAGGGTTCGAAGGACGCCGCCCCGGCGGCAGCGCGCCGCCCGGCAAACGT
>JBFGTT010000491.1:0-3483 GCA_041565995.1 Rhodothermales bacterium | reverse complement strand
GCGAGGAGGTCAAGCGCCGCATCATGCTGGGCACCTACGTGCTCTCGGCGGGCTACTACGACGCCTACTACGGCAAGGCGCAGCGCGTGCGGTCGCTCATCCGCAGCGACTTCGACCGCGCCTTCGAAACCGTAGACGTGCTGCTGACGCCCGCCACCCCCACGCCGCCCTTCCCGCTCGGCAGCAAGCTCGACGACCCGCTGGAGATGTACCTGAGCGACATCTACACCGTCACGGCCAACCTGGCCGGGGTGCCGGGGCTGGTGGTGCCCCTCGGTACCCATCCGGGCGGGCTGCCGGTGGGGATGCAACTGCTGGGCCGCCACTTCGACGAGGCGCTGCTGCTGCAAGTGGGCGATGTGGCGCTACGGCTGGCCGAGGTGCAGGAGTGATTCGGATGTGCTAAATTGCGGGCGCTCGTGCTTCGCCCCTGGTGCGTCGTGCGTCGTTTGCTCGCCGACATCGCCAGGCAATCGAGGAGCAAAAAAACAGCGCAAAGCACGACGGCGAACGAAGCGAGCGCGCAACAACAAACGAAGTGAGCGTACGAAACCATGAGCATTCTCGTCGACCGTGATACGCGCCTGGTGGTGCAGGGCTTTACCGGCAAAGAGGGCACGTTCCACGCCGAGCAGATGATCGAGTACGGCACGAACGTGGTGGCCGGCGTGACGCCCGGCAAGGGCGGGCAGCGCCACCTCGACCGGCCCGTCTTCAACACCGTAGCCGAGGCCGTCGAGCGCGAGGGCGCCAACACGTCGGTCATCTTCGTGCCGCCGCCCTTCGCCGCCGACGCCGTCATGGAGGCCGCCGACGCCGGCCTCGCCGTCATCGTCTGCATCACCGAAGGCATTCCGGTGCAGGAGATGGTGCCCGCCTATCACTTCGTGCAGCAAAAGGGCGCGCGCCTGGTGGGGCCGAACTGTCCGGGCGTCTTGACGCCGGGGCAGGCCAAGGTGGGCATCATGCCCGCCATGATCTTCTCGGAAGGCCCCATCGGCGTCGTCTCGCGGTCGGGCACGCTCACCTACGAGGCCGTCGATCAACTCACGCGCGAGGGCTGCGGGCAGAGCACCGCCGTAGGCATCGGCGGCGACCCCATCATCGGCACCCGCTTCCTCGACGCGCTGCGGCTCTTCGAGGCCGACGCGGCCACCGAGGCCGTCGTGATGATCGGTGAGATCGGCGGGACGGACGAGGAGCAGGCCGCGCGCTACATCAAGGAGCACATGACCAAGCCCGTCTTCGGCTTCATCGCCGGGGCGACGGCGCCGCCGGGCCGGCGCATGGGCCACGCCGGGGCCATCATCTCCGGCGGCACGGGCACCGCCGCCGACAAGTTCGCCGCGCTCGAAGACGCCGGGGCCGTCGTCGTCAGAAACCCGGCGCTCATCGGCGAGGCGGTGGCCGCGCATTTCGCCTCGGCGGCGTGAGGCTCCCCGCATCCCTCATGAAGATCAACGACGTGCAATTCGTCAAGGGGGCCGTGCGGTGGGAGCAGTTGCCCACCGACGGGTTGCCCGAGGTGGCGTTTGTGGGGCGCTCGAACGTGGGCAAGAGTTCGCTGCTAAACATGCTGCTGGGGCGCTCGCGGCTGGCGCGCACCAGCGGCACGCCGGGCAAGACGCAGGAGTTCAACTACTACCTGGTCGAGGGTCGGCTCTACTTCGTCGATCTACCGGGCTACGGCTACGCCCGGATCTCCAAAGCGCAACGCGCGCGGTGGGGCCGCTTCATCGGGCGCTATCTGAGCGAGCGCGCCTCGCTACGCGCCGTCTTCCACCTGATCGACAGCCGCCACCCGCCCACGGCGCTCGACCGGGACGTGATGGCCCTCATGCGGGGCAGCCCGGTGCCTTACATCGTCGTGCTGACCAAGGTCGACAAGCTCTCGGGCAATGCGCGCTCGCGGAGCCGCGCCGCCGTCGAGCAGGTGCTGGCGCAGGCGGCCCTGGAAGTGCCGGTGGTCTTGACCTCGGCCAAAGACGGGCGGGGGCGCGAGGAACTGCTGGCCTGGATCGGAGACCTGGCCGGCTGAAGCGCGCTTCGCGCGGGGCGCGCCTCCGGCAAGGGCAAAAAAACGTCCAGGCCTTTCCCAAGGCAGGCCGTGGGGCGTCAACAGGGCCTCAAAGCGCGAAATTTCGCAAGAAAAGAGGGCGAAGGCGGAGGGGTGTTCTTCACGTGTTCATCATAGTGCATTAATAATGCCTTGACAAAGGATGTACGTCCCTCTATATTTCCCCCCGAATCGCTCCCAGAGCAGGATACAGCGGAACGAAAACCCACAGGAGGGCCGTCTATCGAAAGCAGCTACAGCTTTTCTCGACCACCATGTCCTTGTGTACGGTTTTGCTTTTCTGTGTCGCTTCCCACCCAGTACCGGCACGTTTGCTCGCGACGCAGGACCGTTGAGGAGTTGTAGCAGGCCTCGCTTCGGGTACGGAGCGAGGTTCCACGTTTCGCAGGCGGCCTTCCGCCATGACCCAAACGCAGGAGCAGCAGCGCCGAAAAACGGGAGATAGGCGCCTTGCGGCTCCTCCTTCAGGCCTTTCAGCCACTCAACCACCAGAGGAGGTAGCATATGTTACGTAAATGGAGTGCGCTTGTGCTCTTGGGGCTTGCCCTGCCGGTACTGGCGTTCGGCCAGAACACCGGCAAGCTGGCAGGCACCGTCACCGACGCAGCCTCGGGCGACCCCTTGCCCGGCGCCACGGTGGTGCTCCAGGGCACACAGCTCGGCACCGCCGCCGATGTGGATGGCAGCTACTTTATCATCGGTATCCCGGTGGGCACTTACGACCTGCAGGTGTCCTTCGTCGGCTTCCAGACGGTCACCGTGCAGGGCGTCGAGATCAACGCCGGCTACACGCGCGAGCAGAACTTCCGGTTGCAGGCGGGCGTGGAGCTGGACGAGATCGTCGTCGAGTACGAGCGGCCGCTGATCCAGAAGGACGCCCTCGGCGTGCCCAAGATCGTCTCGGCGGAAGACATCACCAACCTGCCGGTGCGCGGCGCGGCCAGCGTGGCGGCCTTGCAGGGCGGCGTGGTCAGCACCGAGACCTCCAACAACCTCTTCATCCGAGGTGGTCGTGAGCAGGAGGTCAACTACTACGTCGACGGCGTGCGCGTCGTCGGGCAGTTGGCCGTGCCGACGGAAGCCATCCAGGAGCAGGAGATGCTCATCGGCAGCATCCCGGCGCGCTACGGCGACGCCATGTCGGGCGTGATCTCGATCACCACCAAGTCGGGCGCGCCCAAGTTCTTCGGCTCCGTCGAAGGCATCACCTCCGAGGCGCTCGACGCCTACGGCTACAACAACCTCTCGGCCACCCTCGGCGGCCCGCTCTTCGGCCCACGCTTCAGCTTCTTCCTCTCGGGCGAGTTCAGCGACCGCGGCGACGCCGGCCCGCGCGCCATCGGCTTCCCGCAGTTGCGCGGCAGCGAACTCGACCGCCTGCGCCAGAACCCGCAGGCCGTCGCCAT
>JBFGTT010000490.1:0-3490 GCA_041565995.1 Rhodothermales bacterium | reverse complement strand
GTGACGACGAAAACGCCCAGGGCCGCCTTCAGCACGTCCTGTTGCCTGCGCAGCAGCGCGTAGGCCAGCAGCGCCAGGCCGAAGAACGTCCCGAGCACGGGCACGTGGTTCAAGAGCAGGTGAAGGTGTGCTGCGTCCATAACGTCCCTCCCGCAGTCTTTGCTACGCCGGCAGCGCCGGCCACCGAGGTCGGCGCCACCGAACGTCCGGTAGTCTACGCACGGGAAAGCACGGCGTTTGCGCGGCTTCTCCGGTACCGGCTGTGGGGTTATAATGACCTGTCATGTCAGGCAATCCCTCACACCCTGCCGGGATCTTTCCGGAGACGGCGCGACGGGTCAGCCGGGCGGGCCGCCCTCGACGGCGCGGAGGCGGTCCAGGGCGTACTGCATGTCCTCGGGCAACTCGGCGGAGAAGTGCATCGCCTCGCCCGTCTGCGGGTGGACGAAGCCGAGTGTATGGGCGTGGAGCGCCTGCCGGGGCAGGGTCTTGAAGAGGTTGGCAAAGAAAGCCCGCCGCTTGCCCGTGCGCAGGCCGTAGCGGATCGACTGGCCGCCGTAGACGGGGTCGCCGAGGACGGGATGGCCCAGGTGAAGCGCGTGCACGCGGATCTGGTGCGTCCGGCCCGTCTCCAGGCGGAAGCGCACCAGCGCTGTGTAGCGAAACGCCTCGACGGTCTCGTAGTGGGTGACGGCGAGCTTGCCCCCGTGCGCCACGGCGGCCATGCGCTTGCGGTCGCGCGGGTCGCGTCCCAGGCGCGTCTCAATGGTGCCCGCCGGCGGGTCGGGCACGCCCCAGACGAGGGCCAGATAGCTGCGGCGGATGGTGCGCCGGGCGAACTGTCGGGCCAGCCCCCGGTGCGTCACGTCGTCTTTGGCGGCCACCAGCAACCCCGACGTGTCCTTGTCGAGCCGGTGCACGATGCCGGGACGCACCGACGGATCCTCAGGGTGCGCCGGACGCGCGTTGAGGGTCGAGAGGCCCACGTCGTCGTCGAGGTCTTCGTCGTCGTCGCCGTCGAGGCGCAGCGGGCCGCCGCCGACGTGGTAGAGCAGCGCGTTGACGAGCGTGCCGGTGCGGTTGCCGTAGGCCGGATGCACCACCAGCCCCGCCGGTTTGTTGACGACGATCAAAAAGGCGTCCTCGAAGACGACGTCGAGTGGGATGGCCTCGGGCGTGACGTCGAGCGGCGGCGGGCGCATCACGCGGCACCGGATCACGTCGCCCGGCAGGACGGTGTGCGAGGGCTTCTCGACGACGACGCCGTTGACCGTCACGAGGCCCTGCCGGATGCCACGCTGCACCTTCGTCCGCGAGGCGTTGTGCAGAAATCGCGCCAGGTAGACGTCCAGCCGCCCCTCCTCGTGGTAGCCCGGCGGCACCTCCAGCTCGACGATCACCTCCTGCTTTTCCTCCGGATGGCCCATCGCTCCCTTACGAAAAGTTGTCCACGGCCCGCGGATGACGCTGTCAGGACGGAATCTGCCTACCGCATTGCGCCTCGCGTGAGGGAGAGTGTCTTCGAAGATCGAGGATGGAAGATCGAGGATCGCGGGGCAGGCCAGCGGCGCGTTCTATCCTCGATCCTCGCGTACGCCCCGGCCCGGTGGCGGTCAGCGTGCCTCTCAAAACCCTCGGTGGCGGCGGTGTTTCCTGCCAACGCCTCGCCGGTCGGAGGCGCCGAAAAAAAAGGCGGCGGCGGCGTAACAAAAAGTCGGCTTCCTCGTCAAGAGAGAGGCACGCACCGCAAAGGCGTGCCTCACAAGGTCCTCCTTGTGTTGATGTGTGGCAGTTCTACCGAAGCCCGGTTCCAGGTGGGGGAACCGGGCTTCTTCTTTGATTCCAGAACACGCATTACGCCCGGAAGAACTGCTTGCCGGCCATCTGCCGCACCAGCCCTTTGAATTCGAGGCTCAGCAGGTAGACGAGCGCCGTCGAGGGGTCGTGGCCCGTCTTCTGGCAGATGGCGTCGATGTGCTGCGGCGCGGCTTCGAGCACGCCGTAGAGTTGCTGTTCGATGGAACTGAGGCCCTCGGGCGGCGCGGCGGGTCCGGGCGCCGCCACGCCGAGCGAGGGTTCGAGCAGGCCTAGCTCTTCGAGGACGTCGTCGACGGTGAGGACCAGCTTGGCGTGGCCGCGCTGGATGAGGCGGTTGGCGCCGGCGCCGCTACGGCTGTGCACCGGGCTGGGCAGCGCGAAGACCTCGCGGTTCTGCTCCACGGCCATGCGCGCGGTGATGAGCGCCCCGCCCGTCTCGTAGGCCTCCACCACGAGCGTGCCCAGCGAAAGCCCGCTGATGATGCGGTTGCGCCGGGGGAAGTTGGGCGCGTCGGGCGCGGCGCCCAGCGGGTATTCCGAGACGACGGCGCCCTGCGCGGCGATCTCGCGGGCCAGGCTCCCGTGTTTGGCGGGATAGATGCGGTCGGCGCCGGAGCCGAGGACGGCCAGCGTGCGCCCGCCGGCCTCCAGGGCGCCCTGGTGCGCGGCGGCGTCGATGCCGTAGGCCAGCCCGCTGACGACGGTGAGGCCGCGCTCGGCCAGCGCCCCGGCGAAATCGCGCGCCATGCGCCGCCCGTAGTCGCTCGACCGGCGGGTGCCGACGATGGCGACGGCGCGCCCGTCGGCGGGCGTGAGGGTGCCGCGCAGCCAGAGGAACGCCGGGGGGTCGTAGATCTGCCGGAGCAGGCGCGGGAAGCGCGCGTCCCAGGCCGGCAGGAGGGTGACGCCGTGCTGCTCGGCCCGCCCCAGTTGATCTTCCACGAGCGCGAAGTCGTCGAAGGCGACGATGGCGTCGGCGGTCTGCCGGCCGATGCCGGGCACGGCGGCCAGCGCCCGGCGCGAGGCGTCGAGCGCGGAGGCGGCGCCGCCGAAGGCAGCCAGCAACGCCCGGATGCGCCCCGGCCCCACGCCCGGCACCAGCGACAGCGCAATCAACGCCCGCTGCTCCTCGACGGCATCTGCCGGGCCGGGCGGCTCTTCGGAGAAAAGCGGCTCCGTCATACCCTCCACTCCGGCTGTGCTTCGTTTTCGCTCCGGACGCGCTCCCACAGCGCCCGCCTTAGCTCCGCCAGGCCCATCTGCGCCACGGCGCTGATGGGCAAGACATCGACGGCTTCGGGGAAGGCCCGCCTCGTCTCCTCGCGTAGCGTCCGCCGTGCTTCCTCCGTCAACAGATCGATCTTCGAGAGGGCCACCATGCGCGGCTTCTCCAGCATCTCCGGGTTGAAGGCGCGCAGTTCGTCGAGCAGCGTCCGGTACTCGGCGGCCGGGTCGGCGGAGGTGACGGGAATGACGAACAGCAGCACGGCGTTGCGCTCGATGTGCTTGAGGAAGCGCAGGCCCAGCCCCCGCCCTTCGTGCGCCCCCTCGATGATGCCGGGGATGTCCGCGATGACAAACGACTCGTACTCGCCCACGTAAACGACGCCCAGCGACGGTTCGAGCGTGGTGAACGGGTAATCGGCGATTTTGGGCCGGGCCGCCGAGAGCG
>JBFGTT010000489.1:0-3493 GCA_041565995.1 Rhodothermales bacterium | reverse complement strand
TCCGAGACGCCCGGTTGGTAGCATACGCCACTTTTCTTACCCCGCAAGCCCCCTCAGGGGCGGCCTGTTGCTTTCGACAGGTCGCTCCTAGGGAGCTTTATTGGGTGGGGGCAGCGAGGCTACCAACAGGTCGCCCCGATGGGGCTTCTTCGGCCATTCAGTTGGCAGACAGGCCCGAGGTTCAGCGTATGGAGAGCGCCGGCGTCTCGGCGGGCGCTGCGTAGGCCTGCACCGAGGCCGCCGGGCGGTCGTCGTAGTAGGCCGTCGGCGGCACCGAGAGCACGCCCAGCACGCAGGCCAGCACGGCCAGGACGAGGACGGCCACCAGCAGGCGCCACCGCGCGCGCGGCGGTAGCTGACGGATCGAAAACCCCAGGGTGCTATTGGCGAAGGCGGTAGCGATGGCTTTCATGGGCGACGTACCAGGATGAGTCTCGATTTCCGGATAACCCCCCGAAAAGGGGCGTGGGGGAAGACGGGCCGAAAGCGCCAAAACACGCCGTATTCGCCGTTTCTGGCCGTTCTGAGCGGCAGCCTGCCCGTCGGCGGCAGGGCCACTGCAAACACGGTGCCCGCCCGGCGTCGTCGCCGCATCGTTCAGGTTGCCTCCACGGCGGCGAGGTGGGCGGCGAGGGCCGCCGGCACGCCCTCGCGGAGGGCCTGCGCCAGGCTCGCCGCCACCGCCTCGGTGAAGCCCGGCGCCTCGTCCAGCCGCGTGCCCCAGATCGCCTCGTCGCGGCACACCGTCTCGGCGAAGGCCCGGAGCGCTTCCGGCGTGGTCGCAGCGACGGCCTGCCAGGCGGCGTGGAGCGCGGCGGCCCGGTCGTCGGGCGGGAGCGAGACGTGCAGCCGGCCCTGCGTCTCTTCCCGGCGCAGCAGCAGGTAGCAGGCGACGCCGAAGGCGAGGGACGCAGGCGCTGCGCCCGCTTGCCCGGCGTAGGCCCGCAGCGACGGCGCCACGCGCACGCCCATCTTCGTGGTGGCCTGCAGCATGATGCTGCGCAGTTCGTGCCGAACGTGCGGGTTGGCGAAGCGGTCGAGCACGTCTTGCGCGAACCGTTGCGCCCGCTCCGGCGCGATCTCCAGGCCCGGCACGATCTCGTCGAAGAGCACACGGCGGAGGAAGCGTCCCACGAGCGGATGCTCCGCCGCCTCGCGCACCGTGGCGAGGCCGCACAGGAGCGCCAGGGGCACCATGACGGTGTGGCTGCCGTTGAGGATGCGCACCTTGAGCGTGCGGTAGGGCGTGATGTCTTCGGTCACCACGATGCCCGGATCGGCCTCCGCGAAGCCGAGCCGCCGGCGCAGCGCATCGTCGCCCTCGATGGCCCAGAGCCGGTAGGGTTCGGCGGTGATGAGCAGGTCGTCGCGGTAGCCCTGTTCGTGCCAGCAGGCCTGGAGTCGGTCCTGCTCCGGCGTGCCGGGCACGATGCGGTCTACGAGGGTGTTGCAGAAGCGGCAGGCCTCGTCCAGCCACGCCGCGAACGCCTCGCCGAGTTTCCACCGCGCGGCCAGGGTGCCGACGAGGGCGCGCAGGCGGTCGCCGTTGTCCTCGATCAATTCGAGCGGCAGCACGAAGACGCCTCTGGTGGGGTCGTAGTCGAAGGCGCGTGCACGGGCGTGCAGGAATGCCGTGAGCTTGCCGGGGAAGGAGCGCGGCGGGTCGAGGTCCGGGGCGTCGTCGGCGTCGAGCGTCAGGCCCACCTCGGTGGTGTTCGAGAGGATGACTTCGAGCGCGGGGTTGGCCGCGCAGGCGAGGACGTCGGCCCAGGCGTCGCGGGCCGAGAGCGCCCGGCTGATGGCCGTGACGACGTGCCGCGCCTCCGTCCGGACGCCGTCCACGAGACCCTGCACGCAGAGCGTGAAGGCGCCGTCCTGCGCCTGGAGCGCCCGCACGCGCCCGCTGCCGGTCGAGCCGATGGCGACGACGCGCCCGCCGAACTGCCCGGCGCGGTTGGCCCGGTCGATGAAATAGTCGGCAAAGCCGCGAACGAAGGCGCCGGTGCCGAACTGGAGCACCTTTTCGGGCAGGTCGAAGAGGGCGGGGGAGGGGGCCTCGTTGCGCGCCTGGAACGCCGGGGAGCAGATCAGCGCCTGGTCGAGCTGTTTCATGCGGGTCTAATGCTCCTTCCGTTTAGCAGTGTCAGGATAGCAAGGAATCTGAGGACTTCGACATTCGAAAACCGGTATTCTCCCTCAGAGCGAGACGCCGCGTTTCCAGGGGATGAAATCCTGCTGGCCGCGCTGCGACGCCTTCGTCGTCTCGCCGCTGGCCACGCGCACGGCCAGGTCCAGGATCTCGGCGCCCACTTCGGCGATAGACTTTTCGCCCGAGATGATCGGCCCGGCGTCGAGGTCGATCAGGTCAGGCAGGCGCTCGGCCAGGCGCGTGTTCGAGGAGATCTTGACGACCGGCACGACGGGGTTGCCGGTGGGCGTACCCAGGCCCGTCGAGAAGAGGATCACGTTGGCGCCGGCGCCGGCCAGGCCCGTCGTCGATTCCACGTCGTTGCCCGGCGTGCAGAGCAGGTTGAGGCCCGGCATGGCGGCGTACTCCGGGTAGTCGAGCACCGCCACGACCGGCGAAGTCCCGCCTTTCCGGGCCGCCCCGGCAGATTTCATGGCGTCGGTGAGGAGCCCGTCGCGGATGTTGCCCGGCGAGGGGTTCATCTCGAAGCCCGACCCGACGGCTTCGGCCCGCGCGGCGTAGGCCTGCATGATCGACTGGAAGCGCTCGGCCGCCGCGTCGCTGGTGCAGCGGTCGATCAGGTCCTGCTCCACGCCGCAGAGTTCGGGAAATTCCGAGAGGAGGACGGTGCCGCCGAGGGCCACGAGCAGGTCGGCGGCGTGCCCGATGGCGGGGTTGGCCGAGATCCCCGAAAACCCGTCCGAGCCGCCGCACTCGACGCCGAAGGTGAGCTTGCTCAGCGGCGCGGGCTGGCGTTCGAGCCGGTTGGCGTGGGCCAGCGCCACGAAGGTCTGCCGCACGGCTTCCGAGAGCATGGCGTACTCCGAGGCGTGGCGTTGCTGTTCGAAGACCAGCAGCGGCTTGTCGAAGTGCGGATTGCGCCGGTGGATCTCTTCGCGCAGGAGGTCCACCTGGGCATTCTGGCAGCCGAGGCTCAGGACGGTGGCGCCGGCCACGTTGGGGTGATGGAGGTAGCCGGCCAGGAGGCCGCAGAGCGCGCGGGCGTCCTGGCGCGTGCCGCCGCAGCCGCCCTCGTGCGTCAGAAACGCGAGGCCGTCCACGTTGGGGAAGACGCGGCGGTCGGAAGCGGCGGGTTGCTCGTCGGGGCGGGGGAGGCGCAGCAACGCCTCGGCGGGGGCGCCCTGCCGGTACCGGCGCACCAACTCGGCCACCTGGCGCTGGTAGCGGCCTGGCTGCGCGTAGCCCAGTTCCTGCTCGAAGGCTTCGCGGAGGAAAGCGACGTTGCGGTTTTCGCAGAAGACCAGCGGCAGGACGATCCAGTGGTTGGCCGTGCCCACCTGGCCG
>JBFGTT010000488.1:0-3502 GCA_041565995.1 Rhodothermales bacterium | reverse complement strand
GGCAGCCTACGGCGATTATCTGCGCGGCGCCCCCTCCGCCGACCCGCCCCTGGTCGCGATGACCTTCAGCGCCGTCGACGATACGCTGGCCCCACCGGGCGGCGAGGTGCTCTGGCTCTGGGCGCAATACTTCCCCTACGAACTTGCCGGCGGCGCTCACTGGGACGATGTCGGCGAGCGCGTGGCCGACGCCATCATCGACACTTTCGAGCGCTACGCGCCGGGCACGCGGGGCAAGATCGTAGGGCGGCTCTTTCAACACCCACTCTGGCTCGAACGCGAGTTGGGGCTGTTTCGGGGCAACGTGATGCACCTCGAAATGAGCATCGACCAGCTGTTCATGCTGCGGCCTTTTCTGGGGATGGGCCGTTACCGGACGCACCTGAAGGGCCTGTACCTGACCGGCGCAAGCACCCATCCGGGCGGCGGCATCATGGGCGCCTCGGGACGCAACGCCGCGCGGGTGCTTCTCAAAGACCTCGACCGGCGGCGGTTATGACGTACCTGGTCTTCCTGCTCGTATTTATCGTCCCGCCGGTGCTGGTGCTGGCGCTGACGCAGCCGCGCCCACTGGCCGGCCTCGGCGGCGCACGCGCGCGCTATGCACTGCCGCTGGTCTGCCTGATCGCCTTCGCCTACACCACGCCGTGGGACAACTACCTCGTCTACGCGCAGGTGTGGGGCTACGGCGCCGACCGTGTCGTGGGCACCGTCGGCTACGTGCCCGTCGAGGAGTACCTTTTTTTTCTGCTTCAGCCGTTGCTGGCGGGGTTGGTGCTCTACCGCTTCCTGGCGCGCGGGCCGGGGCCGGTGGAGGCAGCAACTATGTACCGGTCGTTCTGGTCTTTTTTTTGGCTTGCAATAACGGGCATCGGCGCCGGACTCCTCCTCGCCGGACCGCCGCAGGCGCGTTACCTCGGGCTGATCCTGGCCTGGGCCGCCCCGGTGCTCTTCGGCATGCAGCGCTTCGCCGGGCCGTTCTTTCGCCGCTATCGGCGGCCTATGCGCCTCGCCGTCGCCCTGCCGACGCTCTACCTCTGGATCGCCGACCGCCTCGCCATCGGCCTGGGCATCTGGGACATCTCCGACCGCTACTCGCTGGGCTTCGACCCGCTGGGCCTGCCCGTAGAAGAAGCCGTCTTCTTCCTCCTGACCAACCTCCTCGTCGTCAACGGCACGATGCTCTTCCTCTTCGGCGACCAGATTGCCCGCGCGCGAGCGGCAACCCCGAAGCGCGTTGCCGGTTGGAGGGACGTACGACGGACGAACGACGACCGTCCCCGACCAACCTGAAACGAGCATGATGAACTACGCGCCCGACGTGCCGGAAATCACCGTGCAGGAGCTACAGGCCATGATGGAGGCGGGCGAGACGCCCTTCATCCTCGACGTGCGCGAGGAGAACGAGTTCGACGTGGCCAACCTCAACGGCACGCTCATCCCGCTCCAGCAGCTTCCTACCCGCCTCGACGAACTCGAAGCCCACCGGGACGAGCTGTTGGTGGTGCACTGCCGCTCCGGGGCGCGCTCGGCGCAGGCCGTCCAGTACCTGCGCGCCTTCGGCTTCGAAAAGGCCAGGAACCTGAAGGGCGGCGTGCTGGCCTGGAGCCGGGAGATCGACCCCACGATGCCCACCTACTGACCGGGCGTCGCTCCACGCGCCTTCCTCGAAACACTCCCTCCTACCCCCATCCTCCGACACCCCCACCCGACGCGGCAGGCAGGGGCCGTAGGCATCCGGCAGCAGGCGCAGCAGTGCCCCGGACGAGGTCGTGTCCGTCGCGGCCGACGAATCGGCGGCAGGGCTGGCTTCCTGCTGCGGATCCGGCGGCGAGACGGGCTGCCCGACGTCGAACTGGCGGGTAACGAAGATGGCGGCCAGCGGGATCACGAAAAACATCGTTGCCACGTACACGAAGGCAAAGCCGCGGTTTCTGGCCGAGAGCGCGCCCAGCATCTCGGCCAGGCGGATGGGCACATTGCGCAGCCGGCGAATGGGAAAGAAAATCAAGATGCCGTAGACGTTGAAAAACAGGTGCGCGAAGGCGACGGTCAGCGCCGCCACGCCGGCCTCGGCGCCGCCGCTGGCCAGCAGGAGCGCGCCGAGGATGGCCGTGACGGTGGTGCCCAAGTTGGCGCCGAGCACGAACGGGTAGATCTGCCGCACCGTCAACAGCCCGGCCGCCACCAGCGGCACCGTCAGCGAGGTCGTAATCGAAGAACTCTGCACGAGGAAGGTGAGCAAGGCGCCAAAGAGCAGCGACAGGAGCGGTGCCCCAAAGATGTACTTGTGCAGGAGCTTCTCGGAACGGCCCAGCACCAGCGCCTTGAGCAGCTTGACCAGGTAGCGCAACGACACGAACAGAAAAACCAGGCCGACGCCCAGCACGATGACTCCATTCCCACCCGCCAGCCCGGCGACGGCGTCGGCGACGGGGCCGGTGAGGGCCTTGACCGGGCTGAGCAACTCCGTCCCCCCGACGCCCGCCAGTGCCCCGGTGAGCATCGCCGCCGAGCGAGAAATCAACCCCGTGAGCCATTCGAGAGGGAAAAGCACCGCCACGGCCAGCAGGTTGAAAAAGTCGTGCACGGTGGCTCCGGCCATCGCCCGGCGGAACTCGTCTTTGCGCGTCACCGAGCCGAGCGAGACCAGCGTGTTGGTGACGCTCGTGCCGATGTTGGCGCCCATCACGATAGGCACGGCGCCGGCGATACTCAAGCCGCCCCCGGCCACCAGCGTCACCACCATCGACGTGACGGTAGACGAACTTTGCACCAGCGAGGTCGCCAGGATGCCGATGAAGAGGCCCACGAAGGGATTCGACGTGGTTTCGAGCAGCGCGCGGGCGAACCCCTTCCCCATCAGCTTGAAGGAGTCTCCCATCAACTCGATGCTGGTGAAGAAGAGCAGCAGAACAAACAAAAGCGCGAGGCCCTGCAAGATCGGGGTGAAACGGCGCATGAAGGTCGGGCGGCACCTGGTGAGAGGATCGGGCGGAGTCCGGCTACGGCGAGGCGCGAGGCGGTGTGGGCCGCGTGCGATGCAGGCCAGAACGGCTGAAGGGTTTTTTTTGTTTTGCAATAACGGGTTTTACCGACCAGAAACCGGCCCGCCGCCATGTCTCCCCTGCCCATCCTGACCGGCCCCACAGGCTCCGGCAAGACCGCCTTGAGCCTGGAGATGGCCGAGCGGCTCGACGCCGAAATCGTCTCTGCCGACAGCCGGCAGATTTACCGCGAACTCACCATCGGCACCGACAAGCCGGAGCCGCACGAATTGGCCCGCGTCCCCCATCACTTCATCGACGAACTGGACCTTGGAGAGTCGTTTTCCGCCGGAGCGTTCGCCCGGCAGGCGTGGGCACGCATCGCCGAAATCCTGGACCGGGGGCGCCTGCCGCTCGTCGTCGGCGGCTCGACGCTCTACCTGCACGCGCTGCAATTCGGCCTGGCCGACGTGCCCGAGGTGGCGCCCGAAGTGCGGCAGGGTCTCGAAGCGCGC
>JBFGTT010000487.1:0-3509 GCA_041565995.1 Rhodothermales bacterium | reverse complement strand
CCTTTCAGGCCGGCGACGACTTTGCCTTCGTCTCGCTCTACAACCGCTACAAAGGCCCCGTCTACGCCTACTGCCTGAAGATGCTGCTCGACCGCGAACTGGCCCAGGACGTGATGCAGGAGACCTTCCTGCGCATCTACGAAAACCGGGACCGCCTGCTCAACACCAGGTCGTTCAAAGCCTGGACGTTCACCATCGCGCGCAACCAGTGCCTCAACCAGTTCCGGCGTGCGAGCCGCCACGTCGAACTCGACGAGGCGCAGCCCCCGCCGGCTCCCGACGCCGTCTTCCCGCGCCCGGTAGCCGACCTCGAAAAGAGCGAGCAGGTGCAACTGGTCAACCACTTCCTGGGACGCCTCAAGCCGGACTACCGGGAGGTGCTCGTCCTGCGCGAGTACCAGAACCTGACCTACGAAGAGATCGCGGCCATCACGCGGACGACGCTCAGCGCCGTCAAGTCGCGTCTGTTCAAGGCGCGACGCAAGCTGGCCGCCTTCATCGAGCCGGTGCTGCAGCGCGAGGGCCGAGGCGTCGCGCCGAGACGCTCCGCTTGAAGCGGGGGCCGTTCCCCCTTGAGCCACTTTCTTTCGATAGACGCATGGACGCCCCGCAGCAGCACCCCACGCCGGAAACGGCCTCCTGCCGGGGAGGCATGGAGGAAGCGCTCAACCTGTACGTCGACGGCGAGTTGTCCTTCGCGGCGCAGCCGGCGCTCTTCGCGCACCTGGCCGCCTGCGAGCGCTGCCGGCGCGTATTGGCTTCGACGATGGAGTTCCGGCGCATGAGCCGCCAGGAAGTCCTCTCGGTGCCCGCCGCCGTAGACGACGCCTTTTTCCGGCGGCTCGAGCAACTCAAGCGCCGCGAGGCCCGCGTGGACCGTTTTGCCGACCGTCGCCCGTTGTGGCAGACGCGCTCGTGCGTGTCGCTGCGCGCCGCCGCCACGGCCGCCATGGCGCTGTTCTTCGTCGGGTTGCTGTTTCCCCGGCAGGCCGGCGAGCCGCGCGCCACGCCGTTGGTCGAAGGCCGCCAGGAGCGCGTCGAGCTGGCGCCGGCGGCGGCGCCCGTCGGCGAGGCGGTCTACGTCTTCTACCCCGGCCTGACGGTCGAGGCCGCGCGGATCGACGCCGCTGCCGAGTCGCTGTAGGATCATTTTTAAACCCAGGTTGCGCCCTTTGGCCTTGGCGCCTTGCCCGAAGCGACGCGGGGACACGGAGACGCGGGGACACGGGGAGAAAACCCATCCCCGTGTCTCCCCGCGTCCCTCCAAGCAGGTCACAACTCGTTTATTTAGCTTTCATCGACGGATTTGATCTTTGAGGACCGGGCTTCGTAGCTTGCCCGGACGCGCCGCTCCACGAGGTCTTCGCGGCGCTCCTTCTTGCAGTCACGCCGGCGGTGGCCGGTTTTTTATGGCGCAGCGTCCGCTCGGGCAGTTCGAACATGCATTTACGCTGACCGACGAGGCCTACGGGCTGGTGGCCGTCGGGGTGCTCCGGCTGGGCAGGGGGCCGTCGCCGCCCGTGCTCCGGCAGGCGCTTGACGCCTTGCAGGCGCGCCATCCCCTGCTTCGGATGGTCGTCGTGCCGCACGGCAAGGCTTTTGCCTTTGTGCCTATGGCGCCGGTCGTTCCCGTGCCGCTGGACGTGGTGGCGCGGCAGGGGGAGGCGCACTGGCAAGCCCTGGCGCAGCACC
Organism: Rhodothermales bacterium; assembly: GCA_041565995.1. GTDB lineage: Bacteria > Bacteroidota > Rhodothermia > Rhodothermales > JBFGTT01 > JBFGTT01. Next base: position 1,817 of record JBFGTT010000487.1, on the reverse strand, counting down.
TGCTCAACGAGCGGTTCGACCCGGCGCAGGGGCCGCTGATGCGCTGTGTCTACCTGGTGGGGGATGCCGCTGCCGGAGCCGCCGAGCTGATCTGCGTGTTGCACCACGCCGTCATCGATGCGGCCTCCGGCGGGCGGTTGTGCCACGAGTTGCTGGCCCTGTGCGCGGCGCTTGAGGGCCACGACGCGGCGATTCCGGCGCACGGGGCGCCGTTGCTGCTGCAACCGTCCACCGAAGCGCTCTTGCCGCCGGCCTATCGGGGGTGGCGGCTTGCGGGTCGCCTGCTTTCATTTCTGGCAGGCCAGGCGCGGGCGCAGCGGCGTTATCGTAAACAAACCCGGCATAGCCCTCAGCCGCCGATTCTTCCGCAGAGCGCCTGCTGCATCCTTTCGCTGACGCTGCCCGAGGCGGCCACGCAGGCGCTCGTCAGGAAGGCCCGCCGGGAACGCGTCTCGCTCAACAGTGCGCTGGCCGCCGCGATGCTGCTGGCCGTCTACCGGCATCGTTATCCGCCGGAAGTGCTCCCGTTGCGAACGCTCGTTTTTGCCGACCTGCGGCCGTATCTTCGGCCCGCCCTCTCAGCCGAGCACCTGGGGTGCTACCTTTCCATGCAGCGCCTGGAATGCCTCGTCTCGCCCCGGACGTCCCTGTGGCGCCTCGCGCGCTCCATCGGCGAGGCGGTGTATGCGTCCGGTAGGCGCGGCGAGAAGTACCTGGCGGCGCTGCTGAGCAAGCGACTCATGCAGCGTCTCCTTCGCAAACAGGACGAGCGGATGGCCGTCACGGCGTTGAGCTATGCCGGCGCGCTCCCGCTCCTGCCGGCTTACGGAGCCATCGCCGTCAGCGGCGTGCACGCCTTTATCACCTCCAACCGGCTCGGTCCCGAATTATCGGCCTTCGCCCACCTGGGATTGGGGCGGTTGCGGATGGATTTCATGTACATGGAAGCCGACATGGACGCCGCAGAGGCCCGCACAATCGCCACAAAGATCGAGCGGATGCTCACCGAGGAGGCGGCGTGATCTGGCGGAGCGGCGCCCGGCGTAGCGCCGGGGGCATAACCCAACGAAGCGCGTACCTATGACCCTCTCCGATATCCAGGAACTGGTCGGGCTACAACTGGGGCGGACGACGGTTCGCCCGGAGGATCGGCTCTACGAAGACCTCGGCGCCGAATCGATGGACGTGGTTCATCTGGCCGTTGCCATCGAAGATCGATTCGCGGTGTTCATCCCCGAAGAAAACCTGGGCGACCTGAGAACGGTGCACGACGTGTATGCCTTCGTACGGCGCCATCTGAACCCGGCCTTATGACGACTCCGCCCGCGCCGCGCACGTTGGTCGAGATGCTCGCCTTCCGAGGCACGACCACGCCGGAAGGCATCGCTTTTATCTTCGAGGAGCGCGCGTATAGGTACGGCTGGATCTGGCAGCGGGCCAACTGGTTTGCCGCGCACCTGCGCCTTGCCGGGGTGGAGGCGGGCGACCGGGTGGCGCTCGCGCTGCCCAACGGACCGGCCTTCTTCTACGTCTTCTACGGCCTGCTCCGGCGCGGCGCCGTCGCCGTCCCGCTATTTGCCGGTTCCGATCCGGAGCGTTGCCACGCCCTGATGCGTCTGTGCGGCGCGCGCCACCTCGTGGTGCCGGAGGGGATACCCGGGGCGGCCGAGTTTGAAGCGGCGGCCCGGCGCGGCGCCTTCACGCTGATCCCGGCAGCCGACGACGTCGCCGAAGCGCCTCCGGCCGGCCATCCCGACCCCGTGCCCGACCAGGTCGCCTTCATCCAGTACACGTCGGGCAGCACCGCCGACCCCCGG
>JBFGTT010000486.1:0-3517 GCA_041565995.1 Rhodothermales bacterium | reverse complement strand
GTGATGGAGACCGACCTGCCGGCTTTCAACCGGCTCGTGCGCGACCACGCCGTGCCGGCGGTCATCGTCGAGACCGAGAAGAAAGCGGCGGCGGGGACGAACTGAGCGGTGCCGAGGATCGTGCGGGCGCCTGCCTGCGCGATCCTCACTCTATTGCGCAGATTCTGTTACAAATCGGGGAAGTACGCGTACGAAGGGGCACTTTCGTAACGGCTCGCGCGTGTTGCCACTCAAAACAGCAGCAGCGGCGGCCCGCTCACGGACTTCGACCGACTATGGAAAGCCCGCCCCACGACGCGCCCCTCCTCCGCGACCTGGCGCTCCTCTACATCGCCCTGGCCTTCGGCGCGGATCAGGACCTCAACGGCGCCGAGGTGGACGTCATCGCGTGGCGCTTGCAGGAGGCGCAGGCCAACCTGGCCCAGGGCACCGTGCTGCGCGCCATCAAGGACGCCCTGGAGGACTTCACACAGCCCGACGGCCCCGAACGCATCGAGCGGGCCGCCCGCCATCTCTGCGCCGCCGTGCCCCCCGCCCTGCGCCGCCGCATCCTCCAGGACCTCACCGACATCGGCAAGGCCGACGACCGCTTCCTCTACGCCGAAGCCGACTTCATCGGCAGGCTGGCGGCGGCCTGGCAGATCGAACCGGACGCCCCGGCCTCCGGCGTCGCCTGGAGCATCTTCGCCGGCAGCTACGAAGCCGGCGCCTGGACGCCCCTGCACGACCTGGCGCTGCTCTACGTGACGCTGGCGCACCGCACCGATGGCGACCTGAGCCGCCCCGAGATCCGGGCCATCACCGAAAAAATCGGCGAGTGGATGCCGGACGCCGACGCCGAGACGCTACGCCGCATCCTGCACGAGGTGCTGCGCGTCTACGAGCGGCAGCCGGAGGGGCGCAGGTTCGAAGACGCCGTAGAGGCCGTCCGCAAGGCGGTGCCGCCCCACCAGCGCGCCGCCGTGCTCGACGACCTGCGCTACATCGCCGAAGCCGACGGCGTGGTGCTCGTCGAAGAACGGGTGATGATCGAAGCGCTGGCGAAGGCGTGGGAGGAGGATGCGTAAGGGGTGGAGGAGGACGGAAGATTGAGGATGGAAGATCAAGGATGGATCGCGCTGCCGGGCGCCCTTTCGTTTCAGGTTTCACGGCTCTGGAGATCGCATTCTACGCCGAGAAGTCTTATCATCCAGCGTTCTGAGCGTTTTGTGATCACCAGACAGGAGGTAGCACAATGGGTATCCTCGCGTGGATCGTCTTCGGTTTGCTGGCCGGGGCCGTGGCCAAGTTCATCATGCCGGGCGACGATCCCGGCGGCCTTTTCATAACCATCCTCCTCGGCATCGCCGGGGCCGTCGTGGGCGGCTTCATCGGGTCGCTGCTGGGGTTCGGCGACATCAGCGGCTTCGACCTGCGCAGCTTCTTGATCGCCGTGGCCGGGGCGCTGTTGCTGCTCTGGGCCTACCGCAAATTCAAGAAAAAGAAATAGGCAGAGGCGGCGAGGGAGAGGCCCCACCCTCTTCTCCCCGACGCCACGAGGAGGCGCACGGATATGAAAGATTCCAGGTTGGTTTTGCTCCTGCTGGGTATCCTGGTGGTCTTCGTGCTGGGCGTCGTTTTGCAGACGCTCCAGAGCGTGCTGCTGCCGTTCTTGATCGCCGTGCTGCTGTCGATCATCTTCGAGCCGGTGGTCCTTTTTCTCAAGAAGCGGCGAGTGCCCATGGCGCTCTCGCTGCTGGCGGTGCTGCTGGTGCTGCTGCTGATCGTCTTTTTGCTGGGACTGCCGCTCTTTTCGAGCACCGGCGCGTTCGTCGAGGCCCTGCCGCGCTACGAGGCCAAGCTCGACCGCCTGGCTACCGACGCGGCGTCGTGGCTCACGGCCACGGCCGAGCGCATGGGCGTGGCGCTCAACGAGATCGACTCGTCCGACCTGTTCCAGTTTTCGATGCTGACTTCGGCGGTGTCGGCGGGGGTCGGCTCGTTCGTCACGTTCGTGGGCAACGTTTTTCTGGTGGTGCTTTTCATGCTCTTCATGCTGGCCGGCAGCGGCGAGTTGAGCGCCAAGATCCGGCACGCCTTCCCGCCGGACTCGGCGGATCGCATCGCGCGGGTGCTCAAGAACAGCAGCGCGCAGGTGCGGCAATACCTCGTCACGAAGACGCTCGTGAGCGCGGGCACCGGGTTTTTGACGTTCCTGGCGCTCTGGATCCTGGGCGTCGATTTCCCGATGGTCTGGGGGTTCCTGGCCTTTCTGCTCAACTTCATCCCCAACGTCGGCTCGCTGGTGGCCGTGGTGCTGCCTTGCATCCTGTCGCTGCTCCAGTTCGACACGCTGCTTCAGCCCATCCTGGTGCTGATCTTGCTGGGGGTGGTGCAGACGGTGATGGGCAACATCCTGGAGCCTCGGATGATGGCCTTCAGCCTGAACCTGAGCCCGCTGCTGGTGCTCGTCTCGCTGATCTTCTGGGGCTGGCTCTGGGGCCTCTGGGGGATGGTGCTGGCGGTGCCGCTGACGGCGACGATCAAGATCATCCTCGAAAACATCGAGCCGCTGCGCCCCATCTCGGTGCTGATGAGCGGGCGCGTCGAAGCCCCGCAGCCGCCGCCCGAGGCGCCCCCTCCGGAACCGGAAATCCATGAAGCGAAGCCGCTGGAAACGTGAGCTGGGCTGGTTCGCCGCCGGCTTCGTGGCGCCGTTCGCCGTGCTCCTGCTCGTCGAAGTCGTCGCCCGGCCCTCGCCGTTGCCGTTGTGGTGGCGGCTGCTGACGTTCGAGGACACGTGCGCTTACGGCTACTGCCTGCTGCTGCCCGCCGTGGTCTACGGCGTCGTGCTGCTGGCGCGCAGCCTGTGGTCGAAGCGACGACCGCCGCGTGACGCCTGAGGACCGGCTCAGTCCTTCCGGTAGACGATCCGCCCGTCGAGCATCGTGTAGAGCACTTCCGTGTCGAGGATCTGGCGGGGTGGGATCTCCAGCAGGTTGCGCGAGAGCACGGCCAGGTCGGCGCGTTTGCCCACGGTGATCGATCCCTTGCGTTCCTCCTCGAAGCTGGCGTAGGCGGCGTCGAGCGTGTAGGCGCGCAGGGCGTCTTCGACGGAGAGGCGCTCGCCGGGGAACCAGCCCTCGGGCGGCTGCCCGGTGACGGTCTGCCGGGTGACGGCGGCGTAGAGGCCCAGCATCGGGTTGATGGGATACTCCGAGGCTGAGGTGCCGGGCCAGTCGGAGCCGAAGGCCAGGCGCGCGCCGCTGTCCTTGATCTGCCGGAAGGCGTAGGCGCCCCGGCTGCGTTCGCGGCCGATGCGTTCCTCCATCCACCGCATGTCGTCGCTGAGGTGGTAGGGTTGCACCTCGGCGATGATGCCCAGTGGGCCGAGGCGGGCGAGGTCGTCGGGATGGAGCACCTGGGCGTGGACGAGGCGGAAGCGGCGGTCGCGCGGGCCGTTGCGCTGGTTGAGCACCTCCAGATAGTTCATCAACAGATGGTTGGCCTCGTCGCCGATGGCGTGGACGGTCAGTTG
>JBFGTT010000485.1:0-3519 GCA_041565995.1 Rhodothermales bacterium | reverse complement strand
GTTGATTTCGCTTGACGACGAGCATCTGGCACGGCTCGACGACATCGTGCCTACACTCACCCCAGCGGCGGCCTTAGCCGATATGAGACCTTAGCTTTTCGCCGCTCACGCCGTCGCTGTCGCTTCGTGAGGGGCGGCTTGCGACTGTCGGTCTTCGAGCCATTGCAACAGCGCCGGCAGGAACACCAGCGCCGAGACGAGCGTCGTGCCGATGCCCACCACGGCCAGCGCGCCGATGGTGTTGAGGCCCGGATGGAAGCTCAGCAACAGCCCGGCGAAGCCGATCATCGTCGTCAGCGCGCCCATCGTGACGTGCTCGCCCGTCGAGCGCAGCACCGCCCGGATCGAGCCGCGCCCCTCCTCCAGGTAGCGGTGGACGATGTGCGCGCCGGCGTCGTTGCCGATGCCCAGCACCGCCGGCAGCACCACCAGGTTGTAAAAGTTCAGCTTCATCCCGAAGACCTCCATCAGCAGCAGCATCCACAGCAGGCCCACGATGAGCGGCAGCATCGCCAGGGCAGCCCGGCGCACCGTGCGGAAGTTGGCCCACATCAGCAGCGCGACGATCACGAGCGTTGCCAGCATCATCCAGGGGGCTTCGGCCTGCATCAGCCGCAGCATGTCCGCCGCCACCAGCGAGGTCGAGCCGGCGTGGTAGACCCGCCCGTCAACCGTCTCTACGCGGCCCACGTCTTCGGAAAAAGCGATGGACTGGCGCCCGTCCGAGAGGCCCACCGACGGGTAGATGATGACGAAGCTGCCCACCTCGCCCGACTTCGACGTGAAGCGTTTTTTGAGGAACTCCGGCACGTCGTCGAGCGCGATCGGCGCCGTCGTCTGGGCGGCGCGGCGCAGCTTGTCGAGGTCTTCCGAAGGCTCGGCTAGCAGGAAGTCGTCGTTGAGCAGGTCGCGGATCTCGGCGATGCGGGCCAGCTTTGACTGCTGCGCCGCCTCGGTGACGGGGAAGCGGTCTTGCAGGCTCTCGACGCGGTCGATGGTGGGCGAGAGGGTGTCCTGCGCCACGTGCGTGCGCAAGGCCGCCTCGACGACGGGCACCTCCTCCGGGCGGTCGAGGACGATGTAGGCCGGGTTGCGGCGGTTGCGGTCACTGAAGGCTTGCCGCACCCGCGTGTTGCGCGCCGTCCACTCCGCGTACGTCGGTTCGAGTTCGCCGAACTGGTATTCGAATTCGACGCGCGGCAGCAGCACGAGCGCCGCCGCCATCAGCGCCAGGCTACCGAGCACGACGCCGCGCGCCGCCGGGAAACGCCTGCCCGCGAGGCCCTCGGCCGCCGCCGCCGTGTGCGCCGCCCGCAGGTTGAGCAGGCGCAGGCGCTCGCAGACGGCCAGCAGCGCCGGCATCACGACGGTCATCGCCAGCAGGGCGAAGAGCACGCCGGTGCCCGCGATGAAGCCGAACTCGCGGAAGCCCCGGAAGTCCGCCACGACGAGGATGTAGAGGGCCGCCGCCGTCGTCAGCGCGCCGACGGCGATGGCCTGCCCGGTGCTGGTGAAGGTGATCTCCGCCGCCTCGGCCACCGGGCGTCCCGCGCCGCGCTCCTCGGTGTAGCGGGCGTAGAAGTGGATGCCGTAGTCGATGCCCAGGCCGAAGAGCACCAGGCCGAGCGTGGAGGTCATCAGGTTGAGCGCGCCGAAGGCCAGGTAGGCCACGCCGAAGGTCCACGTCAGGCTCATCAGCAGCGGCAGGCCGATCAGGAGGGCCATCACCGGGATGCGCGCCGTCTCCGAGAGCAGCACGCGGGGGTCGAAGCGAGCGCCGGCCCGCGCCCGGTAGGCTTTGTAGAAGAAGTAAAGCACCACGGTCAGCAGCACCGCCATGACGCCGACGCCGAAGGAGCCGAGCACGTCGTCGGTGATGGCGCGCACCTCGATGCGCTGGCGTAAGAGCCGCCCGGCCAGCGTGGTCTGCATCTGCGGCTCGAACTGCTGCGGATCGACCTGCTCGATGAGCGCCTCGAAGTCGCCGTAGAGGTCTTCGATGTAGCGGATGTTGGTCTGCGAGCCGGCGGGAAAGAAGCGCACCACGAGCGTGGTGCTGTCGTCGGAGACGAGGTATTCGCGGCCTACGATTTCGTCGTAGGCTTCGGCCAGTTGCTCCGCCGTCGAGTCGGGGGCCTCCTCGTCGTCGTCTTCGAGGTCGAAGAAGAAGGGATTGGCCTCCAGCTTGGCCTGCTCGATCTGGTCGTCGAGGTAGGTTTCGAGCTGGTCGAGTTCTTCGGTGGTGGCGAAGTAGAGGGCGTTGTCCTGCAGGAACTCGGTGTCGCGGCGGAACTCAAAGCGGGTGAAATACGGCTCGTCGTAGCGCCCCCCCCGGAGCTGCATCGCGCGGGGGATGAGGGCTTCGGCGAATGCCTTGTTGGCCTCGAAAGAGGGGCTCTCGACGGCCAGATCCACGCTGGTCTCGCTGCCGACGGTCTCGCGCAGGCGTTCGAGGGCCTTGACGCTCTCGTAATCGGGCGGGATCAGCTTCGAGAAGTCGGTGTCGATGTGCAGGTTGGCCGCGAAATAGACGCCGAAGCCCGAGAGCACCGCCGCCGCCGCCAGCACCCATCCGGCATGCTCGACTACCCAACGGATAAAAGGCCGCAACGCTTCGAAAATACGGTTCATCGTTCAGCTTTTTTTCGGGTGAGCGAGGCGATGCCGCTACGATCGGCGCGCCGGCTCGTCCATCCGTCCATCTCGTTATTTAGCCGGCAGCAGCACGAGGTTGTCGAAAAAGACTTCGGAGACGGAGCGGGTGTCGTCGGAGTCGCTCCAGAGGGTAATCGAGAGCGGTTCGTCGGGCGGGTCGCCGCCGAAGACGCGGCGGTAGTCGGCCACCACGTCGCGCTCGACGTGGATCCACGACCCGAAGCCCTGCGCGCCGCTCGTGGCGACGACGACGCGTAGCGGCCCGTACCTGGCCGTGGCGCCGGCGGGGAGCGTGGCGCTGTATGTATACTTTATGCTACGGGGCCGTCCAAGCCAGTCCTTGCCGAAGGTGACGTAGACGGCGGCGCCGGCGTCGTTGCGCTTGCTGTCGTCCTCGCGGGCGCCGGTGGGCAGTTGCGCGGCTTTCCAGTCCCAGGCCAGGCGCGGGTAGGCGCGCAGATCCCACCGGTAGCCCTCGCCGTTGGGCTTGACCATCTGCGTGCTTTCGTTGCTGGTGTAGGCGCGGGCGACGCGGTTACCGCCCTCGTCTACGATCTCAAAATAATCGGTGTCGCGCACGAGTTCGCGCGGAATGGGCACCAGCGAGCGGCTTTTGCGGTGCGCGCGCTTCCAGGTGTAGGGCGAGTCGCCCCCCCGGTAGTGCTGAAAGTCTTCGACGACGATGGGCTTGCCGGGCGCCTGCGCGTGGGCCGCGCCGGCGGCCTCACAGCCCGCCCACCATCCGGCCAGGACGACCAGCGCCAGCACGTTCTTCATCGTTCGGGTCCTCTTCGTTGTCGGCAAAGCACGGCGCGCGGAAAACGCCTGCCTCGATGTTAACAAACTCCGTGCCCGCAGGCGGCG
>JBFGTT010000484.1:0-3520 GCA_041565995.1 Rhodothermales bacterium | reverse complement strand
GTAGGGTTCGATGCCTTCGGCGACGAGCAGCGGCAGCTTTTCGGGCGTCGTCGTCGAGCCTTTGACGCGGTAGCCTTGTCGCGCTAGGCGCCGGCCCAGCGGCAGCCCCAGCCACCCGCATCCGAGGATGCTGATCGTTCGTTGCGCCATGACGCGCTTCTTTCTTCCACGAAAAACGAGGAGCCTGCACTCCGTTGCCGCCGGTTCATACGGCAGAGGCCGCGCGGGGTTCGTCCGGGCACGGCGCAGGCTGCGGGCGAGGCCCCTCCCGGGGCTGCTGCGCGGGCCGGCGCCGCGAAACCTCCGTCGCCGCAGGGATGTCAAAAGGCGCCCCCGGACGACTCACACCAGATCCGTTGGATTTGTTAGGGTATGGACGAGCGGACGTATGGACGACGTGGCTGAGCCGTAGGCGGCCATTTTCTCGTCCATACGTCCATACCTCCATACCAAAACCGCGCAAGCGGATTTGGAAGCACGCCTGTTTGGCTCCGACCCTATGCGTTCGCTCGATCCCTCCGTCAAGAAGGTCTGGACGATCAAGCTGGCCGCCACGTGGGCGGCGCTCGCCTTCGGCGCCTTCGTCTACGACGTGTTCCAACTCTTCGACGCCGACGCCCTGCTGCCCTTCGGCCTGCTGCCGACGCTGCTGCTGCTGCTGGGCGGGGCGCTGACGCTCGTGGTGCCCCGCCTGCGCTACCGCTTCTGGCGCTTCGACCTGCGCGCCGAGGAACTCTACCTCGAACGCGGCATCTGGAACCGGGTGCGGACCGTCGTGCCGCTGCGCCGCATCCAGCACCTCGACGTGTCGCAGGACGTGATCGAGCGCAACTTCGACCTGGGCCGGCTGGTCGTCCACACCGCCGGGGCGCGCAGCAGCGACGTGGTGCTGCCGGGGCTGCACATCGACGAAGCCGAGCGCCTGCGCGACCAGGTCAAGCATTACATCACCGAAGACGCCGTCTGATACGGAATCAGGTAAATCCGTTGTGCCTCATGCAGCGTGTGGGAGTATGGGGGTTTGGGAGGATGGGAGAAAAAAGCCCCCACACGCCCATCCTCCCACACCCCCATCCTTTTTACGATGTACAACGAATCATCCAGATTTCGTATGATGAGGGGGTTTACGTATGGACGTGTGGACGGAAGGGTCTTCGTCCTCTCGTACCCTCGTCGATTCGTCTTCTCGTTCGCAGGTAGCTGAAAAATGGCCGAACCGGCAATGCATACGTCCGCCCGGCGGTTGCATCCGCTGACGCTCGTGCAGCGCGTGATCAAGAGCCTACCGGCCATGATCGTGGCGTTGTTGCCGTTGCTGCTGCGCTCCTCGGACACAGGCACCTGGGTGACGTTCGGCTTCTTGCTCGTCTACGGCGTCGTGGCCCTGCCGCTGATCCTGCTGCATTACCTGCGTTTTCACTACTGGATCACGCCCCGCGAGATCGTCATCCACAGCGGGGTGCTCACCCGCCGCAAGCGCAACATCCCGATCCACCGCATCCAGAACGTCGTCATCGAGCGGAGCCTGCTGCCGCGCCTGCTGGGCACGGCCAAGGTGACGGTCGAGACCGCCGGCAGCGCCGCCGCCGAGGGCGTACTCGAATACGTTTCGCTGGCCGAGGCGCAGGCCATCCGGCAGGTCGTCCGCGCCTACCAGCGCCGGCAGGCCGCCGCGCCGCCCGCCGCCGAGGAGGGCGCCCCCGCCGAGGCCGCGCCGGTCGCCCCGCCGGAGGCCGCCGCCGCCGAGCAGCCGGTGCTCTTCACCATGTCGCTCCGGCGCGTGCTGCTCTCGGGCGTCTTTCGCTTCTCGCTGCTCTACATCGCGCTGATCTTCTCGGCGCTCCAGTACCTGATGGACCTGGCGGGCCTGACGCCCGACGACCTCGCCGACTGGATCGTGGGCGACGAGTTACAGCCCTACGCCGAGGCGCTGCGCGCCTCGCCCTGGCTGCTTGGCTTCGCGATGGTGGCGGTGGCGGCGCTCTTCGGCTGGCTCACCGGCATCGCGATCAACCTGAGCAAGTATTACGGCTTCCGGCTCTGGCTCGACGGCGAGAAGCTACACCGCCGCCACGGCCTGCTGACCGTCCACGAGGGCACCATCCCCCTCAAGAAGGTGCAGACGCTCATCCTGCGCTCGAACCCGGTGATGCGGCGCTTCGGCTGGTACCGCCTGGAGGTGCAGACGATGGGCTACGACGTGGAGAAGGAGGGCTATCAGGTGGCGATGCCCTTCGCCCGCAAAAGCGAGATCCTCGGCCTGGCTCCGCACATCCGCCCGTTCACGCTGCCGGAGGCGTTCACGCCCGTCTCGAAGGTCACCATCCGGCGGCGCTTCATCCGCTACAGCGTCGTGCTGCTCGTGGTGCTGCTGCCGCTCAGCTACGCCTGGCCGGCGGCGCTCTGGGGCCTGCTGGGGCTGCCGCTGCTGCTCTACTTCGCCGTGCTGCAATACCGCAACCACGGCTACGCCCTGCACCGGGACGTGCTCTACGTGCAACGCGGCGTCCTGCGGCACTACGTCTGGGTTGTCCCGATGGACCGGTTCCAGGTGTTCTACACCACCAGCACGTTTTTCCAGCGAAGGCTGGGGCTGTGCTCGCTCGTCGTCGATACCGCCGGAGCCGGCTCGCTCTCGTATCCGAAGATCGTGGACGTGGTCGCCGAGACGGGCGCGGCGTTCATGCAGACGCTCTACGAACAGTTTCAGGCGCGCTTCACACCCGTGGCGCAGGCGGGGGGTGTTTGAGTGTTCGGGTGTTCGAGTGCAAAAAACTATAACACTTCAACACCTTAACACTTCAACACCTTAACACTTTCCTGCGGCGGCGGCTTAGGGGTAGAGCCGCATGGTCTGCCAGCCCTCGCCTTCGCGGACGAAGAGCAGCCGGTCGTGGAGCCGGTTGGAGCGGCCCTGCCAGAACTCGATGCGCTGCGGCGCCACGCGGTACCCGCCCCAGAAAGGCGGCAGGGGCACCTCCGCGCCCTCGTATTGCCGCTCGTATTGCCGGAAACGGGCTTCGAGGCTGTGCCGGTCGGGCAGGGGTTCGCTTTGCCGGGAGGCCCAGGCGCCGAGGCGGCTGCCGCGCGGGCGCGTGCGGAAGTAGGCGAAGGATTCGTCGGCCGAGAGCTTCGTCACCGGCCCCTCGACGCGCACCTGCCGCTGCAAGGCGGCCCAGTGAAAGAGCAGCGCGGCGCGGGGATGCGCGGCCAGCTCGCCGGCTTTGCGGCTGTCGTAGTTCGTGTAGAAGACGAACCCGCGCCGGTCGAAGGCTTTGAGCAGCATCATGCGCACCGAGGGCTGTCCGTCCTTCGACGTGGTGGCTACGGCCATCGCTTCGGGCAGCAGGAGGCCGGCCCGCCGCGCCGCCTCGAACCATTCGCCGAAGAGATCGACGGGGTCGCGGTCCGCCGCCGCTTCGGGCAGCCCGCGGGCGACGCCTTTGCCGAGCGTCAAGAGGAGCCGCAACGTGGAGAGGAAAGACATCGCGCCGGGTGGCTACCGCCACGTCAAGCCCTG
>JBFGTT010000483.1:0-3526 GCA_041565995.1 Rhodothermales bacterium | reverse complement strand
GAAAAGCCGGTGGTGCGCCCCTACCTGCTTGTAGACGACATCGAGGCGGCCACCAAGGCCGCGGTGGAAAGTGGCGCCGAGATCGCCCATCCGCCGATGGAACTCCCGGGCCAGGGCAGCTTCGCGATCTTCATCCAGGGCGGGATCCACCATGGTGTCTGGCAGCGCTGATCGCGGCTCCGAGATCGAACGGGTCTATTCTCCCAAAGGCTTCGAAGTCGTATAACAACCGCTTCAGCCGACCGTGGGCTCGTCGGCTTGAGCCTTGCACGAGCGTCAGCGTCTCCGTAGCTTCTTGTGAGCGTTGTGCAGCCCACGGCGGTTGATCGTTATGCCACTGAGGAAAAAAGGTGTTTATGCGCCTTCGAAATGTTCCACGCCATAGGCCCTATCCATGAATCGTTCTGAGGGAAAGTCTTTAAAGTCAAGGGGTGGAGAAAACCTCGACGTTCGTATCCTTAGTCCGTAGAACTGCTCTGATCAAAGCGCTATCGATTTATTTGTCTACGGTCCACACATACCGGGCTATCGAGCGCGGCAAACTTGCATAACAGTTTGGCGACTGGTGGCATCGATTTCTGAAAGAAGGCATTTTCCGACCAGTTCAACCGGCAGTACACAGAGTTGCCCGTCGTGTCCCCCCGTTGCCCCGTTTGGGGTAAGTCCGCGCAGGTTTGCCTACACTCTTCCGGGGTTCCGTAGCCGCTGTCACAGGTGAGCCACTCGTTGTAACACAATTCCTTGCAGGGATCAACTTTTCTTACTGTGTATAAGGCATTCGCGTCCGTAGAGTCGGTGCCGAACGTATAGCCCGTGCACATTTCGGTATCGGAAGGATGTGCGTTTCGGCAAAGGTCGGCTTGTTTAGCGGGATCCGTTTCTCTGAAGGCCATGAGGAAATACTGTGCTCTACAGTTGGCACTGTTGCCGCTCATTTCGAATTCTAACCCGGACTCAGGGAAGCCAGCACACGTCTCGATACAGACCTGGTTGGGGATAAAAAGGCCTGTTCCTTGTTCCACCGTTCCCGGTTTTCCCCATGCTTTAATGGCCGAGCACGAGCCATCTTCGACGCGGTCAAAGTAGAACGCACAATAGGTCTGACACGGACTACGATCTTCACAAACGCCGCCGCCCAACGGGGCTGCATGCGGACAGTGCTTTTCGGGCCCTTCGTCTCCCTGAGCCAGTATGGCATGCTCGATCCGGCATTGCACGCTGTTGCCGGCTATCGAGCCATCAGAAGCCGTATAGGGAAAGTCTCGACAGGTGTCCATGCAGGTCTCCCGGCTATCGTAGATCTGGTAAGGGCCGGTACACTTCGACACCTCGGGATCGTAGGCGTTGGTACAATAGTCTTCACAGAGCGCTTCCTGTTCTCCGGTAGGCTCCTGGGCAGAAGCAACAGTCGAACACGAAGCAAGCAACAAGCATGCGGCCAAAAAAACCATGCTTTTCATAGCGAGACCTCCTGGAAAATGTGGATTCGCTGAGGTATCCCTTAGAAAAGCACATTGCTTTAGAAAGGGAATTGTTCACAGCAAAGACGACAAATATATTGATATAAACAAACTCAGCTCACGCGAGCACCTTCTGAATAGAAGAGTATCCCAGTTGTGCTACCATATAATCTGACGGGCAGGGCATAGACCCTCAGTCTCGACCAAGTTGCACGATGCGTAAAACGTGAAGGTGCCCGTGGAACCGTCTCAGCGAGGCATCCTCACGTTTCACGTCCTGCCTAACCTACTGTGAACGTACACCGCGATGTAGCAGCCCCACCCCCGCTGCACGTCCCCCTTCGCAAGGGGGAGAGGCGCGTTGCCTTACCCGATTAATAAGTCAAAGACCTTAAGGGAGGATTCTTGAATTCCAAACGGTCTCTAAGCGCCGGTCCTACCGTATCCTCAGCCGCCGCGAAACGCAAGGGCGCCCGCCCAAGCGTGGGAGCAGGCACCCTTACGTTTTACGCGGTACGTTTTACATCGAGAGGCGGGATGCCGTACCTTTTCGTCGTCTGTGTGCCGCCGTGGATCAAGGCCGAAAAGGTGCTCGATGAAAGCCCTCCTCCAACGCGTCTCCCTGCCGGTGAGCGACGCGCTGCTGACGCGCATCGCCGCCGCCGTGCCCGACTTCGCCCTGGCTGCCGGCTTTCTGATCACCTGGATCGCGCCCGCCACGTTCGGGCAGCGCGCGGTGGCCTACCTGATGCTGGTGATGCTGCTGGAGTTCATCATCGTGCACGCCTCCGGCTTTATGGGCAGCGTGATCCTCAACGAGCCGCTCTCGCGCCGGACCAGGTTCAAGGCGTTGCTGGGGCTGGGCGCTTTCTACGGCCTCTTCGCCGCCGCCTTTTCGGCGGCCTTCCGCGCGTGGTGGCCGCTGTGGACCATCTTCCTGCTGACGCTCAACCGCCTGCTCGCGGTGCTCACGGGCGAGCTTCCTGAGGGCCGCGAGCGCGCGTACGTCCGGCGCAGCTGGGCGGTCGCCGCGCTGCTCTACCTCGTGTTCGTCCTCGTGACGACGTTGCTGCCGATGCCCCGTTTCGGCATCACCGCCGAGGTGGTGCGCGCGCAAGGCCTGCCGGGCAGCGGCCTGTGGATCGACGCGCCGCACCGGGTTCTTGCCTTCGGTTTTCTGTACTTTTTGGCCACGGGCCTCTCCGAACTGGTCAGCCACCGCTGGCTGCCCGCCGAACACCGTCCTCAGACCGGCAGCGAACCCCGTGCGGCTTCTGAAAAACATCCTTGAGCCGGCCAACCCGCAGCGCGCACGCCTGGCCGCCGCCGCGCCGGACGTGACGCTGGCGCTGATCTTCCTGGTCACCTGGATCGCGCCCGCCGCGTTCGGCCCCAACGCGGTGCTCAACCTCGTCTTCGTGCTCGTCTTCGAGTTCGTCATCCTGCATTCGAGCGCCGTCGTGGTGGCCATCGTGCTGGGGCGGCTCGACCGGGGCGGCGGCGGCAGGGGCATCCTGCTCTTCCTGAGCCTTTTCTACGCCCTCTTCGCCGCCGGTTTTGCGTACGTGATCGGGGCGTGGTGGCCGCTGTGGACCATCGCCGCGCTGACGCTCAACCGCCTGACGACGCTGCGGCGGCACGAGGCACTCGAAGGACGGGCGCGGCTGCACGTGGTCGTCGTCTGGGCGATGACCTTCGGCTTCTACTTCGTGCTCATGTTCGCCGTGCACCTGCTTCCCTGGCCCGCCCTCGGCATCACCGACGAGATTGTGGCGGCACTGACGGCGCAGGCCGGCGGGTCCTTCGTCGAGACGCCGCAGGTCGCGATGGCCCTCGGGGTAATCTACTACCTGGGCGTGGGCCTGGCCGACTGGTATGACCTCTACGCGAAGGCTACGCATCGCCTCGTGGACCGGCTGGAGACCGGCACGGGCGTCTTCGGCACCTTCTTCCACGGGGTCTACCGCACCCTCTTCACCCGCGACGACCCCTTCAACCGCGACCGATGAAGCTGCAAAAGCACCTCTACGAACTGCTGTTCCTGGCCGGCCTCTTCGCCGCCGTCT
>JBFGTT010000482.1:0-3533 GCA_041565995.1 Rhodothermales bacterium | reverse complement strand
GTGGGCACGTGCCAGTTCCAGCGCGGTTCGTCGGCCAGGCGCATCGTCCTGACCTCGCCGACGATGCGGTTGTACCAGTAGTTGGTGAGGAATTTTTCGAGATCCTCCTTGAGGATCGCCAGTACCTCCTCCGCCGTCGGGTTCGGGATGCCGAGGTACTCGTTCGAGATGACGCGGAATTTCCAGTATTTGTAGCTGGTGCCATAGAGCTGGTAGACGGCGTCGCCGACGACGACGAGATCGACGCCCTCGATGTCGGGATAGGCGCGGATGACGCGGACGCCGCGCACGAACTCCCAGGCGCCCACGTCGCTGTTCCACTGCTTGGTGCCGGGCTTGCTCGTCAGTTCGATCTTCTTGACGCCGGGGTTCATGACATCCTGGCGCACCTGGGCGTCGGACGGCTGCGCCTGCGCGGCCAGCGGAGCCAGGCCCAGCAGGACAACGAGGACGAGACCAAAAGGCAGGGTTTTCATGACCGTACGCTGATGGGTTTCGTGTACGACGGGCCAAACGACGACCGGGTCGAGAGAGGGATGTATGGATGAAAGGACGTATGGACGTGTGGACGAAAAGACAAAAGATTCGTCCATCGTCGTTCGTCCATCGTCGTTCGTCATTTCACGCGGATGGCCTGTTTGCTGGAGACGGCCTCACCCACGCGCAGGCGGTAGAAATACGTCCCGGAGGCCACCGGCTGCCCGCCGGCGTCGCGCCCGTCCCACGCCACCTGGTAGGCGCCCGGCGGCTGCTCCCGGTCCACCAGCGTGCGCACGCGGCGGCCCAGCAGGTCGTAGACGGCGACGGTCACCGGCCCGGCGCGCTCGACGGCGTAGGCGATGGTCGTCGCCTCGCGGAAGGGGTTGGGATAGTTCTGCGAGAGCCGCAAGAGCGCCCCGGCGATCTCGTCTTCGGTGGCCGTGCCCACCTCGCCGCTGCCCCAGACCTGCACGGTCTGCGTCGTGGGATGCTGGATGATGAGTTCCGCGAGGCCGTCGCCGTCGATGTCGAGCACGGCGGCCCGTTCCATCGGCAGCACGAACGCCTCGTCGGCGCCGCGCTTGCCGCCCGTGAAGTCGGCGAAGACGGCGAGGGCGGCGCGGCTGCGGAAGAGGGCGTCCCTGTTGCCGTTGCCGTCGAAGTCGAGGAAGCCGACGAATGCGTGGTCGTCGGTCATCAAGGCGCTGTCGACGTCCTGGAGGAGGAGGCTGCCGAGTTCCATGCCGGAGGCTACGTCGAAGACGACCATCATTTCGGGGTTGCCCTGGCTGTCGTCGCGGATCGTGACGAGGTCCAGGGCGCCGTCGCCGTTGGCGTCGAGGCGATCGCGGAGGCTCACCGTGGCCGAGTCCAGGATCGCCGCCAGCCGCTGGCCTCGTGCTGATTCGAACTCGACGACGAAAGGATCCTGGGCCAGCGTCGGCGCCGCGCCCGCCAGCAGAAGAATCAGAATCGGTAGGATCTTTCTCATGTGCATGATGCGCTTTCAGGAGGAAGGAGGGAAGGGCAAGCGCACGCTACATTTTTTAGCGGCGTGCCGTGGTGGCCGGGTTGTCGCTGAAGACGATCACCTGCCGTTCCTGGGGCAGGACGACGACGATCTCGGCGAAGCCGTCGTCCGTCATGTCGGTGATGCCGAGCAGGCGGAGTTCGGGCGGGAAGCCGATGTTGAAGCTGCTGCGCCAGTTGACGACCTGCGGATCGCGCGGATCGATGATCGCCACCTCTACGTCGTTGGCGAAGGTGGCCTCGCGGAAGCCGTCGGCGTCGGCGTCGGCGAAGCCCCGAAAGCGGTAGGGTTGCTGGCTGTTGCCGCCGAGGACCGCCTGCACGTCCAGCACCCTGATGAGCGTATCGTTAAAGGCAGGGTCGATGGCGAAGAGATCCTGGAGATTGCCCTGGTTGTCCTCGTTCGTCAGGATCAAATCAGGGCGGCCGTCGCCGTTGGCGTCGAGCAGGGCGCTGGTGTCGCCGGACTCGAAGCCGTCGGCGAAGATGCGGGCGAGCCGGACGCCCGGCTGCGACGCGAAGAGCACCACGAGGCTGTCGTTCATTTGCGCCTGCGCCGTGCCGACAAGCAAGAACAGCAGGAAGAGGGTAGCGAGTTTTTTCATAAGGTCGTCAGGGAGAAAGCGTGTGTGTGGAGGATTGGGACGGTATGACGCCCGTCGTGCCCTCTTGGGAGGAACGCGGGGAGAGGGAGACACGGAGACGCGGCGAGTTGTCTTTTCGCCGCGTCGCCCCTTCTCAGCGCTCCCGTGTCGCATCGAGCAACGCGCAAACGCCACGGGGCGAACCCTGGAGTAGTATAAAAAATTCGGTGTGGAAAAAGTATCACGAAACCGCCGCAACCCTGTCCGGCTCCGCCGGCATCTGTGTGTCGCCGCCGGCGTGGCCCTGCCCATCAGAACACAACGAAAGCTATCGGGTAGGGATCAAGACTCGTCGAGGAGCGAAGCGCCCGGCTCCTCGACGCACCCCGCCGAGCAACTCACAGGGCAGGTTTTTTCATAACCTGCGAAAATGGACGAAAAACCCAGAAAAAAAAGAAACTCCCCTCCCGGACAGGAGGGGTGTCCGAAGGACGGGGTGGTCGATTGTCCACGGTTCGAGAAAACGCAGCGTTTGGGTGTTTTTTCGACGTTTTCAATCGACCACCCCTGTCCCCTCCTGTCCAGGAGGGGAACTCGTTTCGCCACGTCGGCGCGAAGAACCTACCCCTAAAAGCTCCGAGCAGGCCGTGCAAGGTCGCCGAGGCGATCCCCGCCAACCGTGACCGGCTCGTAGTAGCCGCTTCAGCGGCGTGCCTGCCCGGAAGGCGGGCGCCGTCCACCCCTCGCCAACGTCCCCTTTTTTCGACCGACGCCGATGCCCGACCGCGCCTTCATCGACCTCAGCCACACCGTCGCCGACGGGCTGATCACCTACCGGGGCCTGCCCGCGCCGGTGATCGGCGACTACCTCAGCCGCGTGGCCTCGCGCGGGCACTACGCCGAAGGCACCGAATTCCACGTCGGCAAGATCGAGATGGTGGCGAACACGGGCACCTACGTCGACGCCCCCTTCCACCGCTTTGCCGGAGGCAAGGACCTCGCCGACCTGCCGCTGGCGGCGCTGGCCGACCTCGACGGCCTCGTGGTGCGAGCCGCCGGGCCGCGCGCCATCGACGCCTCGGCGTTTCGGGGCCTGGACGTGCGGGGCCGGGCGGTGCTCGTGCACACCGGCTGGTCGCGGCACTGGCAGACGGAGCGCTACTTCGAGGGCCACCCGTTCCTGACCGAAGCCGCCGCCGTGTACCTGCGCGAGGCCGGCGCCGCGCTCGTGGGCATCGACTCGCTCAACATCGACGACACCGCCGACGGGCGCCGCCCGGTGCACACCGTGCTGCTGGGCGCCGAGATCCCGGTGGCCGAGCACCTGACGAACCTGGCGGCGCTGCCGGACGCCGGCTTCCGCTTCTTCGCCGTGCCGGTGAAGGTGCGGGCGATGGGGTCGTTCCCGGTGCGCGCCTTCGCCCTGGTGCACGGCTGACC
>JBFGTT010000481.1:0-3537 GCA_041565995.1 Rhodothermales bacterium | reverse complement strand
GGGGCGTGCGCACGTCGCGGCTGCGCGTTCGTTCTTTCTTGACGGAAGCTTTGGGCTGCCGGCTGCGCGTCTCAGCCTTTTTCTTGTCCTGTTGCTCGACGCGAGCGCGCTTCACCGTGCCGGACCGGCCCCGCTCCCGGGATTGTGCCGCCGCCTCTGGCGCGATCACCAGCAGGCTCAGCAGCAACACGAGCAGGGGCATCCAGCGGCTTGCTTTCGATAGCGATACGGTACTCATAACACCCTCCGGTTTTGACGTACTGCCGGCGCGTGCCACCTTTGAAGGCATCACCGTACCGGAGGCGCATAGAAAGACGTGCCAGGCTCGTCACGACGGCGCCAAATCGTTGCTGGGGCGGCTTGAGGCTCCAAAAAAAGTGCGCCGTGCCCCGGCGGGCCGTCCCCAAGTGTCCATTTTATCATACAAAACTGGAGCGCCGCACGGCGCGTTGCCGTCAGGGTGCGGCGCCCCAGACCATCGTGGCGCCGATGTGTCCCGTCCAGGTCACCAGCGCGGCGGCCAGCAGCGCGGCTACGGCCAGGGCGATGCGCACCGCCAGCGGATCCTTCGGGTTGCGTTCGAGCGTGGTGCGCCGTTCCAGCCACACCGAGAGGCCGGCCAGCGCCAGCAGCGTCGCCCCCGTGGCGAAGAGCGTGTAGCGGGCCGCGTCCTCGTGCATCCCGACGAGTTCCTCGACGATGGGGGTGCCTTCCGCCTGTTCTTCCATCGCCTCGCCCGTCTGGTAGGCTACGAGGGCGCCGGCCATGCCCAGCGTAAACAGCAGCAGGGCGCATCGCCGCCAGAACGCCGTGCCCCGAAAACTCCACACCACCGTCACGCCGGCGGCGACCAGGATCAGCGCCAGCGGGAAGTGTACCGCCAGCGGATGCCACACAGGAATCTCGTATTGAAAGACGGTCTCCATAACCGGTTCGGTTGCGGCGAGAGCACCGGCAACATAACAAGCAACCCGGCGACGGGCAAGCGTCGCCCGCGTGCGTGTTTGCAACCCTGTTGCCGCTGGCGCGTAGCCGCCCTGGATCTTATGTTGAGGGATGGGAGCCAGGACCCCCCTCGCCCGACCTTCCCTACCCCCAGGCCCCCTGCCACGCAGGGCGCCGCCGCCGGAGGCTCTCCCGAGGCAGGCACGGCCCGCACGTTCCTTCACCCATCCGATACCCGTCATGCGCTTCTTTTCCACCTTGATCGCCAGCATCCTGGGGACGCTGATCGCGCTGTTCCTGGTGCTTTTCATCGGCTTTCTGTTCATCATGGCGCTGGCGGCCTCTTCGAGCACCACGCCCGTGGTGCGGTCCGGCTCCGTGCTCATCGTCGATCTCTCCGGCCCCCTCCCCGAACAGGTCTCCGACGATCCCTTCGAGAAGGCCCTCGCCGGCGAGGCGCCCTTCGACCTCTACGACCTCAAGCGCGCCCTCGAAAAAGCCGCTGCCGACGACCGCATCGAGGCCGTCTGGCTCCAGCCGCGCGGCCTGACGGCGCCCTGGGCCACCCTGCAAGAAGTCCGCGAAGCCTTGCTCGCCTTCAAAGAAAGCGGCAAGCCCCTTTTTGCCTCCAGCGGCGAATACTTCATGGCCGAGGACGACTACTTCCTCGCCAGCGTGGCCGACAGCGTCTTCGCCGAACCCGAGGCCTTCTTCGAGTTCAACGGCTTCTACCTCGAAGTGATGTTCTTCAGAGACCTGCTCGACCGGCTCGACGTGGAGCCGCAGATCGTCCGCGCGGGCAAGTTCAAGAGCGCCGTCGAGCCGTTCTCCCGCGACGACCTTTCGCCGGAGAACCGGGCGCAACTCGACGCCCTGCTGGCCTCGCACAACGGCGTCTTCCTCCGCGCCGTCGCCGAGAGCCGGGGCTGGCCCGCCGCCAAGGTACAGCGCCAGATGGCGGACCGCGCCCTGCTCACCGCCGCCGAAGCCCACGAGGCCGGTCTGATCGACGGGCTGCGCTTCGACGACGAGGTCGAGGCGCTCTTCAAAGCGCGCCTGGGCCTGGAGGCCGACGACGATTTGCGCACGATCCACGTCAAATCCTACGCCCGGGTGCCGGCCTCGGAGGCGGGGCTGGAGACCGGCAACGAGGGCGAGATCGCCGTCGTCTACGCCGTCGGGACCATTCTGCCCGGCAAGAGTAGCGGCGCCGACGTGCTGGGGTCCGAGACCTTCGGCGAGGCCATGCAGGAGGCCCGCGAGAACGACCGCGTCAAGGCCGTCGTGCTGCGCATCAACTCGCCCGGCGGCTCGGCCTCGGCCTCCGACGCCATGTGGCACCAGATCAAGCAAACCGCCGAGGCCAAGCCCGTCGTCGTCTCGATGGGCGACGTGGCGGCCTCCGGCGGCTACTGGATCGCCACCGCCGGCGAGACCATCGTAGCCGACGCCGCCACCATCACCGGCTCCATCGGCGTCTTCGGCCTCCTCTTCGACGTGGGCGACTTCCTCTCGGGCAAGCTCGGCATCACCACCGACGGCGTGCGCACCGGCCCCTACGCCGACATGTTCTCCGGCCTGCGCCCGCTCTCCGACGACGAACGCGCGCTGCTTCAGCGCTCCATCGACGCCACCTACCGCCGCTTCCTCGAAAAAGTCGCCGCCAGCCGGGGCCTCGACGTGGCGCAGGTGGACTCGGTAGGGCAGGGCCGCATCTGGACGGGCGAGCAAGCCCTGGAGATCGGCCTGGTCGATGCGCTGGGCGACCTCGACGACGCCATCGCGCTGGCGGCGGAGCGGGCGGGCCTCGAAGCCGGCACCTACCGCACGCGCCTGCTACCCCGGCCCCGGACGTTCCTCGACCAGTTGAACGAAGCCTTCGGCGTGCGCCTGGCGCAGACGTGGCAACGCCTTCACGCGACGCCTGCCGAGCGCGCCCTGCTGCGGCAGGTCCGCCTGCTCGAAGAACTCATCGAGATGCAAGGCGCCGTGCAGGCCCGCCTGCCGATGGAGATTTCTATTCGATAGCCGAACAGGCCCCTTCAGCCGACGATGGACGACCGACGAAGGTGATAATCGTCCCCTCGTCGGCTCGGCCTCTCGTCCATACCGTCACACCAAAACCTCGCCGGTCATCTCGGCGGGGATCTCCTGGCCCAGAAGCGTCAGGATGGTCGGGGCGATGTCGCCGAGTTTGCCGTCGCGGATCGGGCCGTCGAAGCCGTCCCGGATGATCAGGTGCGGCACGAGCGCCGTCGTGTGCGCCGTGTGCGGGCTGCCGTCGGGGTTCTTCATCTTGTCGGCGTTGCCGTGGTCGGCGATGATCGAGACGCTGTAGCCGTGCGCCTGCGCCGCCTCCACAACCACCTTCGTGGCGGCATCGACGGCCTTGATGGCCCGGACCGCCGCCTCGAAGTCGCCCGTGTGACCCACCATGTCCGGGTTGGCGAAGTTGAGACAGACGAAGTGGTACGGCTCGGCGAGCGCGGCGGCGCACCGCCGGGCCAGTTCCGGCGCGCTCATCTCCGGCTGGAGGTCGTAGGTGGCCACTTTGGGCGAGGGCACCAGGATGCGGTCTTCGCCGGCGAACGG